>JUEF01000096.1 GCA_000802045.1 Peptococcaceae bacterium BICA1-8 | reverse complement strand
ATCACGCAATATGATAATGTAAATTTTGACAAAAAAATGAGCCTATTTCAAGGCTCTCAGCGATTTTTACATTATGCAACTGTCAAAGACCCGCTTAATTTAAAAGAAACTTAAAATAAAAGTAGTATTTTGCAGAAAAATACAAAATTTTTATACCAAAAAATTAAAAATTATATTGACAATGACTATTATAGTACATAAAATAAAATTAATTAGTAATATTGTTAATAGTTTAGTAACATCAATAAGATTTACTTAATTAAATATTGCTGTCGTCTATGTCAGTGTAGATTGAATGTAGAATCTTTCTGTTTCAGTAGTCGAAACCAGCATACAAAACTGTTCCATAAAAACGGTTTTAGATGCTGGTTTTTCTTATTTAGAGAACTTTTTGATCAAAAAGTAAGGTATAACATATTCATGAATATTTATGTTGTTAACCATTTGATTAAGGATAAAATTTTAACAGTTTTTTAAATTTGTAAGTTATTTTACCTGAAAAATGTAAAAAGGGGAACTGAATATTTTTAAAAATTTAAGGAGGTAATTTATGGGCTACAATGTTTTTCAAAAAATTTTGGTTAACCACGAAATTGATTTAAATCAGAAAGAGCTTGCATTAGTACCTGACCAGGTATTGACCCAGGATGCTACTGCGACACCAGTTTTTTTACAGGTTGAGGCTATGGGATTAAAAAAAGTAAAGCCCTTTGTTGTTAGTTATCTCGACCATAATACCCTACAAATAGATAATAAGAACCCCGATGATCATCTGTACCTACAGGGAATAGCCAAGAAAATAGGTGCTAATTTATCTAGACCAGGTAATGGTATCTGCCATCAGGTACATCTAGAAAATTTTGTTAAACCGGGTGGTATACTCTTAGGTTCAGATAGTCACACTCCTACAGCAGGTGGTGCTGGAATGCTCGGTATCGGTGCAGGTGGTTTGGATGTCGCAGTGGCCATTGCAGGGGAACCATATTTCGTACCTAAGCCGGAAGTAATAGGTGTAAAATTAATTGGCAAACTGACCCCATGGAGTACCGCTAAAGATATTATTTTATCCATCCTAAAAGAAGTGACAGTTAAAGGCGGGGTCGGAAAGGTATTTGAATATTTTGGAGAAGGAGTAAAAACTCTTTCTGTTTACGAAAGGGCTACTATTTGTAATATGGGAGCGGAAATGGGTGCTACCAGTTCTTTATTTCCCAGTGATGAAATAACCCTAAGCTATTTAAAAAGCTTAGGTCGTGAACAAGATTGGCTAGAATTAAAGCCCGATTTCGATGCTCAGTATGATAAGCTAATAGAAATAGATCTTTCTAACATAGAGCCTATGGTCGCCTTGCCTCACAGCCCTGACAATGTTAGGAAGGTATCTGAAGTAGCAGGTACTCCTCTTTTTCAAGTTGCTATCGGAAGCTGTACTAATTCTTCTTATAAAGATATGGCAGTTGCAGCTAGCATTCTAAAAGGAAAGAAAGTTGCTGAAAATGTTAGCCTGGTAATTTCACCTGGTTCTCGACGTATATTGTCTAAAATGTCGGAAACAGGTATCCTAAAGGATTTAGTTGATGCAGGAGCTAGAATATTAGAAGCAACCTGTGGTCCCTGTAATGGTGTAGGTCAAGCACCTGCTGCAGGAACAAATACACTACGTACATATAATAGAAATTATCAAGGAAGAAGTGGGACTAAGGATGCCAATGTCTTTTTGGCTAGTCCGGAAACAGCTGCAGTTTCCGCAATATTCGGATATATTGCTGATCCCCGTCAAATGGGAATATACCCAGAAATTGACATCCCTGAGAGTCTATTTGATAATGGCAATCTACTTATTGTCGCCCGAAAACAGAAAGAGGATCAGGAAGTAATAAAAGGACCTAATATAAAGCCTATGCCAGTAGGAGAGCCTCTTGAGCAAGATTTAACATTACAGGCCGCTCTAATAGCAGGTGATAATGTAAGTACTGATGATATATTACCGGGTGGTGCCAACATGCTAGCCCTAAGATCGAATATACCTGCTTCTGTTCCTTACGTTTTTTCCAGAATAGATAAAGATTTCTCTAAAAACATCGACCAACTTCCTAAAACATGGGTTGTGGTAGGTGGAGAGAATTACGGTCAAGGCTCAAGTAGGGAACATGCCGTAATGGTTCCCATGTCAATTGGAATGAAGGCTGTTTTAGTAAAATCCTTTGCCAGAATATACCGAAAAAACTTGATTAATTATGGCATCGTTCCACTTACCTTTATAAATAGCGCAGATTACGATAAAATATCTCTTGGTGATGTGCTTCTTATAGCATGTATTAAAGAACAGATTAAGAACCAAAATATGATACTTTTAAATCAGACCAAAGGAATTGATATTGAAGTTCAGTGCATTCTGTCAAAGCGGGAAGAAGAAATTCTCTTAGCAGGCGGTTTATTAAATTATGTACGAAGCAAATTCAGCGAATAAACAAGAATTTTGACAAAATAATTTATAAATAGTAAAAAAGGCATTGACACATACAGTTTTAACAAGTAAAATATAATTAACATAATTTAAATTTATGATATTTATATTTGAATTATATATATATAAGATAAATGTAATTCAAATACACATTATAAATATTTGCTGTTATCTATGTCGGTAATAGTTTGAATCAAACCTTACCGTTGCAGTAGATTGGAACCAGCATATAAAAACTGTTCTAAATACAGTTTTTATATGCTGGTTTTTATTTTGTAAGGGAGTGAATCCTCATATGCAGATAGCTTTTTTGACAAAGTCGGAAAATATGAAGAATTCAATAATATCAAATTTCGATAAAGATATTATGCTTTTCGATAATATTGAAGATTTACAAAGTAATATAGAAAAAATAGAAGTATTAATTACAAGTAACATGGGCTTTCCTTGTAATGCTATTAATAGTTTTATCTTAAGCAAGGCTGAAAGGCTGAAAATTATTCAAAACTTTGGTGTATCAACTGATGTCATTGATGTTGATGAAGCAACTAAAAGGAATATACCAGTAGCAATTTTACCTGCAACTAACTCTGTCAGTGTTGCAGAATTAGGGATTCATTTACTTTTTTGTCTTGCAAAACAAGTTAGAAAAAGTGAAAAGGCGATTCTAGCTAATAACCTTGGAGAACCTCTCTGTGAGGAGGTTTACGGTAAAAAAGCATGTGTAATTGGTTTAGGTAGAATAGGTACTGCTTTAAGTTTAAGAATTAATGCATTAGGAATGAATGTAGTAGCGGTAACAAAAGATATACAACCAGGGCAAGGGAAAATTTGCTTTATTGATGAGATTTATCCCCCAGAGCAAATAATAGAAGGTATTAAAGATGCAGATTATATTTTTCTAACTCTACCATTGACAGAAGAAACTGAAGATTTATTTAATGAGAAGTTAGTAATAAATTGTCAACGTAGACCTTATTTGATAAACATTACAAGAGCTCCAATAGTTAACAAAGAATTTATTTATGAGGCTTTAAAAAATGGGTTATTAAGAGGTTATGCAACCGATGTATTTTGGGAAGAACCCATCAATAAAGATGATCCATTTTTATCATTAGACAATTTTGTTATTACTCCCCATATAGGAGCTACTACCGTTGAAGTAATTGAAGAATCAATAAAGTTAATTAAGGAAAATATATTCAAGTTAGAAAAGGGCGAAAGTCCATTATATTTAATAAATAATAAGTTTTTAAAGGGGGGGGATAAATAGGTTAAACCGATGGTTGATTAGTATTAAAGTTCAAATAATTCGAAATTTTAGGAGGCATTTATTATGAAAATTAAGGATCATGTTGAAAAGGCAGAAAGAATTGAAAATAGTATGAAAACCAAACTAGATGTCCATGCCGATTATGAAACAGTAATTGAAAACTGCATGCTTGCGGGTACTCATTATTTAAATGCAGTATTACACGCAAAAGGTGTTACAGAGGAAACTTTTGATGTTTTACATTCAGACAAACCTAAATTTGAAAAACCTGATGGGGACGAATTATTAAACCAATGTTTAGCAAATATGAAATATATTGAAGATTTAAGGCCATATCATGTGCGTGGAGTTGACCCTTATCGTGAAGAAGTAGGTACTAGTAGTATAGATGCTTTTGAAAAAGTTAAGAGTTATTGCTTGAATAATATTAAGTAGAATAAAAAAATGGGGTGAAAAATATGGGTAGATCACCTAGTTATGAATTAGCTGAATTTATTGTTAATTTAAAATTTGAAGATATTCCTTCTGACGTAATAGCCAAAGAAAAAGATCATATTTTAGATGGAATTGGAAATGGGTTACATGGTGCAAAATCTGAGTTTGGTAAAATGTTAGTGGAATATTTGAAAGAATTTCCTACCAAATCAGAAGCAACAGTATGGGGTACAGGGATAAAAACTAACTGTCAGATGGCAGCAATGGCTAATGGAGCATTTTCTAATGTTGGGGAACTCGAAGATGCCCATCATAGAACTAAATTTAAACCCAATACTATACTGGTTCAAGCGGCTTTTGCAGTAGGGGAAAGAGAACATAGTAGCGGAAAAGAGATTATTGAGGCTCTTATTGTAGCTAATGAAATTTGTATAAGAATTGGTATAGCCACCCATGTAGGCAAGGAAGGATATGCTAGGGGTTGGCTATCTACAAGTAGTATAGGCACATTTGGTGCATGTGCAATTGCTGGCAGATTAATGGGCCTTAATGTAGAAAAAATGGCACAAGCCTTAGCAATAGCTGGTGGCCAGCCTTGTGGTTTGTGGTCAGGTGGTTTATCAATGGGCAAACGAGCTCTTATTGGTCGGGCAGCGGAAAATGGTATTTATGCGGCCTATATAGCTAAACAAGGTATCACTGGTGATACAAAAATTTTTGATGGCGATTGGGGCAATATAGGAGATATTATCTCACCTATATATGAACCTGAGTACATAACTAAAGAGTTGGGGCAGTATTGGTATACGCGAGAAATAGGATTAAAGTGTTATCCAACTAAAGGTGGTGCTCACTCGGCCATAGATTGCATACTTGATATAGTCACAAATAATAATATTGCACCTGAAGAAATAGAACAAATCATAATTAGAACTACTACGGGTATTGTTAATAACAAAGCATTGCATATTTTCCCACCTCAAAATTTTTGGGAGGCACAAAACAGTATTCCCTTTATCATGGCAGTAAGTGTTTTTGATAAAGAATGTGGTTTAGCTCAATTTACAGATGAAAAATATATTAATCAAGACATTTTGAATCTTGGTAAAAAAGTTAAGATGCAAATAGAACCAGAAGCTGATAAATTAGCTCCAAAAACAAAGACTGCGTTTGTAGATGTTAAAATGCAAAACGGAGAAATATTTACAAGTCGTATTGATTATTGTAGTGGGGAGCCAGAGAATCCTTTATCTAAAGAAAAGTTATATAAGAAATTTAAAAATGTTGCTTCTTATGCATTAGATGAGGAAGGAATGACTAGAGTAATTAACATAGTAGAAAACCTAGACCAACAAGATAATCTTAAGGAATTAATGGAAGTATTAAGTTAAGATAATAAATAATTAAAAAGGGTATGTATTTCTAGAGTAAATACATACCCATCTCCTTAAGAATTTTGAATTATGAAATTATATAAAGAATTTATGCTATAGGAGGATAAAGCATGGCATCTTTTGTAAGTAATTTAGAACAAACTCGTCCATTGATAGACTGGGATTTGATGTTAAATTTAAAGCAAGAAAGAGCTAATGTTATTCTTGAAGAAGAAGATATAGATGCAGTACTTGTTAATGGTGTTGAAAATGTTATATATTTAACAAATTGGCCGAGATATAGAACTAGTGTTCATCCTGGGGCATATTCAGCTTTATTTATTAAAGGGGCGAAGGAACCGGTAATATTTGTTTCGGAAGGAGACTCTAGAGGAATATTAGAGGACAAAACGTATTCGGATATTAGGATTTTACCTCCTTATAATAAATCATGGCCACAGTATTTTAAAAAAGCATTAGAAGACTATGATTTACTTAATGGAAATATAGGATTAGATGCAAAAATGGCAACTGGCTTATATATAAATATTATGTCTCATATGCCAGAGGTAAATTTTATTAATGCTAATAGTCTGTTAGATAAAATCCGTATGATAAAAAACAGTGAAGAAATAAAGGCATATGAATATACTGTGAGTTTGTTGGAAGGAGCAATTAATAAGGCGATATTTGCTGCTAAAAATAGTTGGGGTCAATATACTGAGATAGAAATAGCCAATATTGCTACGATGGAAGCATTAAGAAAAGGATGTACAAATGTTGATATTTGGTGTGTTAGTGGCCATCGAACTGCTCCTGTAAGACGTTATTCAACGGATAAACCTGTTAGAGGGTGCGAAACAGCAGTAATTGACGGGCCGGCCAGCTTTAATGGATTTCGTAATGAGTTTGCTAGAACTGTTTGGACTGGCGGTAAACCTTCAGATGATCATAAAAAAATTTATACCACTGTATATAATGCTTTAGAAAAAGCTAAATCAATCATTAGACCTGGGACAAAAACTTCCGAGTTAGAAAAGGTAATATTAGAGGTAGTCCATGAAGCAGGTTATGAAAAAGATTATGGTGGTTATCCTTATACAGGACATGGTATTGGCATAAGGCAAGAACCTCCATATATTACTGCAAGATTTCCAGAGTTAGACACCGTATTAGAGGAAGGTATGATTTTTAATCTAGAACCTGCTATTTGGAACAAGGATGTATGTGGTGTCAGAATAGAAGATACTTATCTAGTCACTAATGATGGATACAGAGTTTTAACTAAAGCACCATATGATGAGGACCTATTGGACTTACAAATATAATAGTTAGGAAGAAAGTGCTTTTGTTGCTAAATATTTTATGATAGATTAATATTATAATATTCAATCTTTTATTCATGAAATATTAACTAATAACACATATTCCCATCGATTAATAAATTGTGATCTGTGATTTATAAAACTTAAGGTGGTACGATAGTATACAACTTGTGGTTTATAACAGCCAATATTTTTTCTGAAGTGTTTGAATATTAACAATTTACTAAGTTGTTTGGGAATTGATTTTTTAGTTTTTTTGTGAAAAATATTTCAACTATACAAAATGAGGAGGACTCAAAATGAATTTAAAAGACTTTATGAAAGATTTAGACGCTCAAGGTTATAAGGCTAGTGGTCATGGTCAGCGTCTTGGTTTTGGTAAAAAAACGGCGTTAATAATAGTAGATATGATAAAACTTTATGCAGATCCTGAATTTTCATTAGCACAAGGTAAGAACATGGAAAATGTAATTGACAGCAACCAAAAGCTACTTCAGGTTGCCCGTGACCTAAATATACCAGTATTCTTTGCAAACGCAGGACCAAGATCAACAGCAGTTGAAAAAGGATTATGGGGTGAAAAGGTTGGAGGAGCTAAGGGTGTTTCAATTGAAGCTAGCCAAGTAATAAAACAATTGGCTCCGGTCGAAGGTGAAATAATTGTTACAAAACCTAAAGCAAGTGGTTTTTTTTGTACAGATTTATCCGGAATGCTTCAATACTTAGGTGTAGATACAATTATTGTTACTGGGGTAACAACTAGTGGTTGTGTTCGTGCAACAGTAGTTGATGGTTTTTCCCAGAACTTCCGAGTAATTATTCCTGAAGAATGTGTTGGTGATAGAATTGAAATATCTCATCTCAATAGTCTTTATGATATGAATATGAAATATGGGGATGTGATGAGTCTAGAGGAGGTGTTTGAAAATCTTAAAATAAATGAAAGGAAATAGTAGAATGCATGTATTGGTAACTGGAGGTTCAGGTTTTATTGGGGCAAACATTATTAATTTTCTGTCAGAAAAAGGTTGTACAGTAGTCAACTATGATCTACAAGTTAGTGACTATCATACCAGAAAGTTATGGAAAAATAAAATTGATGAAGTAAATGGGGAAATAAACGATATTAAACTACTTTCTTCAACTATAAAAAAGTTTAATATTGAAGCAGTAGTACATTCTGCAGCAATAAATGGTGAAATTAATGCCAGAAAAAATATTAATAAAACTTTTACGGTAAATACAAAAGGGACTGTAGATTTATTGTTAACTCTTCAAGAACTAGGAATTAAAAAGTTGATTTTTATAGGTTCCGGAACTCAGTATGGTGTTGGTGAAATTACACAACCCTTAACTGAAGAGATGGAATGTAAACCTCAAGGTATTTATGCAACAACTAAGCAAATGGCTGAGATGTTTGGTATAAGAACATCTGCACTATTAGACATCGATTTTATTTCATTAAGAATTTCTGCTCCATACGGTCCTCTACAAAGAGTGAAATTTACACCAATGCACATTGGTTACTGGTGTCAAGCTGCTTTAAAAGGTGAAAATATAAAGTTGGAATCAGGTGGTGACCACTGTCGAGATTTTACTTATGTAGAAGATATTTCAGCTATTACTTATGAACTGCTAAAAAAAGAAATACCAATAAATATAATTAACTTTTCATCAGGTAAATTAATAACACTTAAAGAAGTTATGCAAACTATTCAGAAGCTAATTCCAAATACAAACTTTGAAGTAGGTAAAGGTCTTTTAGAGTTTAAGACTAACCCACAAATTGAAACGAGCATAAGAGGTCCTTTAGATGTGAGTAAAGCAAAAAAATATCTCAATTTTGAATCTCAATTTGGCCTTGAGGAAGGTATTAGGAAATATGTTTATTGGCTTAAAGATAATAAACATAAATAAATACTACAAAAGACCATATTTTAAGGAGGCGAAAATAATGTTAGGTAATTTTTGTAAAAAAGCGGTTTGTATCTTAATTATTTGCTTGTTTGCTTTATCAATTGTTGGTTGTTCAAATTCACAAACCCCAAGTAAGGAAAATAGTTCGCAAGAAGTAAAGCCAGCAGAAGAACAGAAAAAAGAATGGCCCAAAGGGTTAACATGGTCCGGTTCTGCTATGGGTGGTGCTCACTATATGTTTGGAGCAGCTCTAGCAAAAGTAATAGGAAATGAAATGGGCTTACAAGTAGCAGTTGAAGGTACAGGTGGACCTTGGCAGAATATGGAGTTAGTTAACACTGGAGACTCGGATTTAGGTCCTGTGCCAGGAGCTATGCTTTATGAAGGTTATACTGGTACTGGAAATGCCAAACAAGCATATCCAGAATTAAGAGTTATATTACCTATGTTTCCTCAATATTTGCATTGGTGGACTTTTGATCAGAAAATGAATTCCTTCAGAGATATAGAGGGCAAGCGGGTTGATATGTCTGGAGCAGCAAGTTTTGCTAATGATTATGGTAGAAAGCTTTTTGATCATTTTAATGTAAAACCATCACAGATTGTAAATATTTCGAACTTCGATGATGTTAACCAAATGATGAATGATGGTCAACTTGATGCCGGATGTGCCTGGAGTGGAATTCCAGCTCCACCAGCTCAGGAAATGGCAACAACCAGAGGAGCAAAAATTATTGGTGTACCAAAAGAAGATGCCGAAGATTTTATAAAAAAATTCCCAGTTAGTCAAGGGGTCATTCCTGCTAAAACATATGAAGGACAAGTTGAAGACATTTCAACTTTAACAGTATGGACATTTACCATTACCAATAAAGATTTGCCTGATGATTTAGTATATGAAATCGTTAAGACTGCCTTTGAAAATAATCCCGACTTAGTAAATAGCTATAAGGCATCTATCGATTGTAAAGCAGAGAATATCGTTTTTTCTCCGATCCCAGTTCATAAAGGTGCTGTAAAATATTATAAAGAAATTGGAATCGAGCTCCCTGATAATTTACTACCCCCCGAAATGAAATAGATGCTTAGATAAAACATAATATATATCCTCCAAAAAGCTATAGGCTGGGAATTTTAATTCTTCCCAGCCTTTATTACAAATAATAGGGAGGCCATTATGACGACTGATAAAAGCACAAATAATTTGAATATAGAAATTCTCAAGGACGAATCTTTAACAGAAATAAGTAAAATTAGGGAATTGGACAAATGGCAGAAAAAGCTTGTATTTATAGTGAGCATTATGATAGTTATCTTTCATCTATATGGCTTATATATTAAGCCAATTGACCCCTGGATTTTCCGTGCAGGTCATCTAGTATTAGCATCTATGTTACTGTTTATGTTAATACCAGCTACAAAAAAAACAAGCTTAAATAAAATATCAGCAGTTGATTTTATTTGGATTATCCTTTCTGTTTCTACATTAATTTATTTGATAATTAAATTTGACGGGCTTATTCTAAGAGCAGGTGGTCCCTCACCAGAGCAAGGTGATATAATATTTGGTACAATAGCTTTACTTATTGTTTTGGAAATGATGCGAAGGAGTACAGGTTATCTTTTGCCAATATTGGCAATTACTTTTATAATATATGCTTTAATTGGTAATTACTTGCCTGGACTTTTTTGGCATCGTGGATATAGTTTTCAAAGAATAATTAGTTTCCTTTATAGTACTGTAGGAATTTATACTATTCCATTAGGAGTATCGGCGAGATATGTTTTTATATTTATACTTTTTGGTGCATTTCTACAACGTTCAGGTGCAGGAGATTTTTTCGTAAATTTAGCAGTAGCATTAACCGGTAAAACTAGAGGTGGGGTAGGCAAAGTTCCTATTCTCTCCAGTGCATTATTTGGTACGGTTTCTGGTGCTGCCGTTGCAAATGTTGTAATGACAGGAAGCATTACCATTCCAGCTATGAAAAAAAGTGGATTTAAACCAAAAGTTGCTGCAGCAATAGAAGCTGTTGCTTCTACCGGTGGACAAATTGCACCACCAGTGATGGGGGCAGCTGCCTTTTTAATGGCTGAATTTGTAGGTATTTCTTATTCAAAGATTGTTATTGCTGCTATAATTCCAGCAATTTTATACTATTTAAGTATTTACTGGATGGTTGATTTTGATGCTGCAGCAAATGGGTTAAAATCAATAGATGTTGAAAAAGGATATTTGAAAAACTTACTAAGAAAAGACGGATACTTACTAATACCACTTTTAGTATTAATATATGCTTTAGTTATTGGGCAAGCGTCACCAAATAAGGCTGCACTTTGGGCGATTATCTCAACTATACTAATAGGTTTTGCGCGAAAAGCGGATCGTCTTACCTTAAAGGGGTTATTTGATACCGCAGCTTCTTCTGCAAAAGGCCTTTTAGAGATAACCCCTGTAGTTGCAGGGTCAGGTATAATTGTAGGCATGATGTCTCTAACTGGTTTAGGTTTGCGAACAGCCAACATTATACTTTCTTTTGCTGGGAATAGTCTAATTTTAGCACTTTTTCTTAGTATGCTCATATGTATTTTATTAGGAATGGGTATGCCCACTGTAGCAGCTTATGCCACTGCTGCAGCTGTTATTCCGGCTGCTTTAGTAAAATTAGGTGTACCGGAATTAGCAGCACATATGTTTATTTTTTATTTTTGTATACTTGCTACTATAACTCCACCTGTAGCTATGGCCTCTTATGCAGCAGCCGCACTAGCAAATGCAAAGTTATGGGATGTCGGTTGGTTAGCCTTAAAAATGGGGGTAGCTGGGTTTATAATTCCCTATATGTTTGTTTATGGACCTCAGTTATTAATGATTGGTAGTGGTTTAGAAATAGTAGGAGCTTTTATTAGTGCTATTATAGGGGTTACTGCCTTAGCGGGCGCTGTTCAAGGGTGGTTTTATACCAAAGCAAATATAGTCCAAAGATTGCTTTTATTTATAGGTGCTTTTACGTTAATACGACCTGGAATTGTAACAGATGCAGTTGGAATAGGCATGGTAATAGCTGTACTAATTTGGCAAATATCTATAAATATGGGGTACTTTAGAACGAAACAAGTACAAGCGGAGAAAAATTGAGTCTAATTGGCTAATAATTTAAAGACTAAATAAGTTCTGATTATAGCTGTTGACAATTCTGTCGACAGCTTTTTTTAAAAAGTAATTGCTGATTCCCCTGCAAAAAGTACTTTTTTGTGATTTTACACACTATATATAGTGGTTTATTTTAATCCATCACACTATATGTAGCCTAAAAGAGGCAAAAATATGGGTTTCTGCAGCAGAATCATTGCTTCATTTTAAACATCATCTTTTAGAGGATTGTAAGATATTTGTCGAAATATAATATAATTGTATCAATTGAAAATAAGAGGAGGGTGTTTAATGAATAATAAAAGCATTTTAGTCTCAGGGAAAGCAAAATTACCCCAGGAAACCACTGCTTATGAAACTATGAAGGTATTGACTGTAATTATTGAAGTTTGTGAAGTTACTGAAGAAGTACTTGATGTTGAGTTTTCTCTTGTTTCAAAGAAATCAAATGATTTTCTGAAGAAGTTATTAGTAGGCCATAAGCTTGATAGTATTTTGGGTGAAGTGAAAAATGAAATTATTGAAAGTTTTCAAGTGTTTTCACAAGGGGCTGTAATCCAAGCATTAGAGTCCGCTAATAAAAGGTATTATGCTAATAAAACCCGCAAGATGATAATAAAAAACAATAATAATAGTTAGTTATATCCTTAAAACGGGCAAAACTCTTTCACAACAAATGAAAACACTAGATGCCGTGAGGTACTTTCAAATCTTCAGATTTAGGTTATTATTAGGCGAGATATCTCGCCTAATAATA
>JUEF01000095.1 GCA_000802045.1 Peptococcaceae bacterium BICA1-8 | reverse complement strand
CAGTGTTCAGTGTTCAGTGTTCAGTGTTCAGAAAAACATTAGTTTTAGGTGAAGATTTTTTGTCTGACAATTACTATTGGGTTGAATTGTTGCTTCTGACAATACTTCAGTTAGCGGCACCAATAATATATGGAAATTTTTTTTTCTTTAACCGTGTTTATCCGTGTGTCCCGGAGGGACCCGTGGTTAAATAATAGCTTTTATAGTCACTACTTTCAGGGTAGGTGAAATATGATTAACCATAAGAAGCTATTTATTACATTAGTCCTCTTAATCTCTTTCCTGGGGACCAGCTGCTGGGACCGGAGAGAGCTAGATGCTTTGGCTATTGCTACGGCTGTAGGAATTGATAAAGCGGAGGATCCTAATAAGCTACAAATGACTGCAGAGATAATCCTGCCTCAAAATGTTTCTACCCCAGGAGGTGGAGGCGGCAAGGGTCCAGCCTCCTTTAATCTTCAATCTCAGGGTACTACACCCTTTGAGGCTGCAAGAAGATTGACCTTTGAATCAGATAAGAAGATATATTTTGCCCATAATCCTGTACTTATTTTTAGTGAAGAAATGGCCAAAGGAGGGATTCTCCCCACTTTTGATTTTTTTATCAGAGACCCCGAGCCTCGAAGGACAGCCTGGATGCTGGTAGCTGAAGGAAAGGCTCAGGACATAATTAATGTCCCAACCATCCTAGACCCGATAACAGGTCTTTATATTGAGAAATTATTAGATGATGCAGGTGCTACCTCTCAAATAGCCACCCTAATGGTCCAAGGCTTCTTGGAAAGATTAATGAGTCCAACCACAGCTCCCTACTGCACCCTAATCAGGGTAAAGGGGGAAGAAAAAGATAAATCAATTGAATTATCAGGGACAGCTATTTTCAAAAAAGATAAAATGGTAGGCAAATTTGATTTCAAGGAAGGTCGGGGTCTCCTTTGGGTTCTTGGGAAGGTAGAAAGCGGAATCATTACTGTACCCTGTGAGAAAGAGGGCAATATAGGCCTAGAAATAGTACGGGCTGACGCAAAAATTACCCCTACCATTGTTGATAATAGCCTAAAGGTAATTATCAAGATTAATGAGGAAGGCAACTTGGGTGAACAGGAATGTCCTGTTGACTTAACAGCACCCGAAGCCTGGAAGAGTCTAGAAAAAAAACAGGCTGAAGCCATCCGTCAGGAAATATTAGCAGCTGTCAAAAAGGCCCAGGAATTAAACGCCGATGTTTTTGGCTTTGGTGAAGCTTTCCATAGAAAATATAAGGCCCTCTGGAAGGAGCAATTAAAGGATAATTGGGATGAATTTTTCCCTGATCTAGAGGTCGAGATTTTAGTTGATGCTAAGCTTCGTAAAACAGGTATGACTACTAAACCTGCAGTGCCGGAGTAAAATCACTGATGTGATTTTTCACAGTCTATGCTTTGAGGCTATTCAAAACTGTCCGTGGGCGAGTGGGCGAGAAAAATTCAGGTTAAGGCTAAAGTTGAGGTTAAGAAAAACCTAACTTTAACCTGATACCCTATAAGTAAACATGCAAATTAGATTTTATTTGGATGACACGTCAAGAAAGCTAGACATTCATGGTGACACGTCTTTACTCACTAGTCACCAGTCACCAGTAACTAGTCACTAAATGAGGGAGGTAATGCCATGGAGCTAGAAGGGGGTAAAATAAATAATCTGCAGCTAACTTTTCTTATTATTGGATTTACCTTCGGTTCTTCTGTTATTATTTCACCAGGAAAAGGTGCTGGTCAGGATACCTGGCTTGCCATTTTAGCCGGCTTGGCAGAAGGACTGATATTTGCCTGGATTTTCTTTACGCTAGCTGCAAAATTCCCGAGGAAGAATATAATTCAAATTAACGAAGCCATTTTCGGATCATTTGTGGGGAAAGTAATTTCTCTGCTTTATCTATGGTACTTTCTTCATTTGGGTTCCCTAGTCCTCAGAAACTTTGGCGATTTTTTCACTGGTGCCATTTATTTTCAAACACCATTGATCGTTATAATCGGTTTAACAGCTCTATTAGCGGCCTCGGCTGTTCGCAACGGCATTGAAGTAATTGCTAGGTGCAGCTTGTTACTTGTCCCCATAACTATGTTTGCTTTTATTTTTGATACTGTCTTTCTCCTACCTCAGATAGAAATTACTAAGCTTCTGCCAATATTAGAACTTCCTCTCAAGGATTTCTTGAAGTCAAGCCACTCTGCTGCCACCTTTCCTTTCGGGGAAACAGTAGCTTTTCTGATGATTACAAGCTCTCTTAATAAAAATTCTATATCTTCAATGAAAAGATTTGCTCTGGCTGGCATTATTATAGCAGCCTCATTTTTTGTTATGGCTGCTATCAGAAATTTAGCAGTGCTGGGTGGAACTGCAAAGATAAGCCTCTATCCTTCCTATGTTGCTATTCAGCTCATTGAAGTCGCTGATATTATTTCTAGGCTGGAGGTAGCAGTATCCTTTGCCATATTCATAATGGGTTTTTTAAAGATCTCTGTCCTCTACTATGGAGCAGTACTAGGTACTGCACAAATTTTAGGGCTACGTAGCTATTTACCATTGGTTCTACCCATAGGCACTATCATGGTCGTTTTAAGTATTATTCAGTTTACAAGTGCAGTAGAAAACATTACCTGGGCAACAGAAATTTATCCCTTTTACAGCCTGCCTTTTCAATTAGTATTCCCATTAGTTGCCTTGATCCTGGCCATAATTAAACAAAACAAAGCGGGTACTAAAAAGGCTGGTGAGGCTCAATGAAATTAGAAGGTGGTCAAATATCACCAGGGCAAATCATATTTTTAGTTATGTCTTTTTGCCTGGGTCCGGTCCTTCTTAAATCAATTGCAGTGGAAGCAGGACATGCCGACTGGCTGGCTATAATGTTGGGCTTAGCAGGAGGAGTCCTTATTGCCTTTATCTTTACCAGCCTATGTATTAAGTTTCCCGGCAAAACTCTTGTAGAGTTTATTGAAATAATTTACGGACCATTATTAGGTAAGCTTATCTCCCTGGTCTATTTGTTTTATTTTTTCTTATTACCAACTTTGACTTTACGACTTTTTGGTGATTTTCTGACTGGATTAATCTTTACCCAGACACCTATGGTTGTAATAATAAGTCTTATAGTCCTGATTTGTGCTTCTGCTGTCAGAAATGGTATTGAAGTGATAGCCCGCTGCAGCCAGGTTTTATTACCACTTACTATTATAATGCTTTTATTGGCCACTATCTTTAGTATACCTCATATGGAATTTAACCGTTTCATGCCAATATTTGAAGTGCCCTGGGCTGAGTTTTTAAGAATCAGCTTATACAGCTCAACCTTTCCCTTTGGTCAAAGTGTAGCCTTTTTAATGATTTTTGCATTTATCGGTATAGACTCCAAGAAGATAAAAAAAGCCCGCTTTTCCCTTATATTGGGTCTAATTGGGGTAGGCTTACTATTAATTTTACTCGTTCTTCGAAATAGAGGTATACTAGGTGCAACAAAGGTAATTACAGTTTATCCCTCCTATCAGGCACTTAGAATCATCGATATAGGAGAGGTATTGACCCGTTTAGAAATTATAGTAGCAATTAATTTTCTTACTATGGGTTTTATCGCTATATCTTTACTCTACTATAATACCGCATTGGGACTGGCTCAAATTCTAAAGCTCCGTTCCTATCTGCCCCTGGTTTTACCCATAGGTATCTTAATGGTTTGCACTAGTATCATCCAGTTTGAGAATATCTTTGAATACCAGCATTTCAGTGGAGATATTGTTCCACTTTTTGCTTTACCCCTTCAAATAGGTATACCTATACTATCTTTAATTATATGTAAAATAAGGGGTTTACCGAAAAAGGAATAGTTCAACAGTGCTACAGAAAAAACATATTATTTAACCACGGGCCCCTCCGGGGCACACGGATAAACACGGTTATGATTAAACCCTAAGACGAATAGACGAGTAGACGTTTTTTTGACGAGTATGGCAGATAAGCTAACTAAGGAAGTGAATTAGATATGAATATTTTCTTTTTACTGGCTATTTTTTCGGGAATAGTGATTTTTGAGGTACCGGGTCTTATTTATCGAAAATACTGGAAGGAACTGATTGTATTTTTTCTTTTCCTAGGCTTTGCCTTTACAATCAGCTTACTGGCTGTTTTAGGAGTTCCTCTACCCAGCCCAGCCAAAGGGATAGAAACAGTAGTGAATTTTATAATTAAGCTAATCACAGGGAAATAAAGAACGGGCTTCCGCCCGTCCAGATTCCACTTCGTTAGATTCCGTTTTGCTAGATTTCACTTCGTTAGATAATCAATAACTTGATTCTTAATCTAGCGAAGCGAAATCTTAATCTCAATACTTCTTTTTTTTACCTTTTCACTAACTGAATTGCTTCCTTAATTAGCTCATTTAAAGGTCGGGATTCAAAGCCTACCAGTTCAACATGGGGCTGATTGACAGGGAGAAGAATTTTACGACAGCTGAGAGTAGAAATGATTTCAGCAATTTCAGGAGTTATTTCCCCCATCAAAGCATTAGGTACAATTATACCCAAGGGGCCCATAATCACCTGGGCACTTCTGGCACTAATTCTTATTGCATTTTCTCCTGTTGCACCTTTAGAGGCTCCCGCCTTAACCATAGCAGCAGTTGCAATGGCATTAGTTCCTAAAGCCCATATCTCTACATCACTACCTAGCTCCCTGACTAGGCTTTGAACCAGTTGGGCTCCCATACCTCCACCCATTCCATCGATTACAATAATTCTCATCTTATTTGCTCCTTTTTTGCTAATAAGTTAATCATTTTCGGGTAAATAATTTAAAATTATCACAGCAATAATTCCCCCTATTAATGCTGTGATTAACTGAGGAAAACTTAAAGCCTGAGCTACCTTAGGAGGTACCTGAACAATATAATTTACCGCTAGCGATAAAAAACTGAATTTAATAATAGCACCTACTGTAATACCTACCAAATTATTAACCTTTCTAGCCCAATAAAAACCCAAACACAACAAAGCATTTCCTACCATTATTACAGGCACAGCAATAGCTAAAGGCATTATCCCCTGTAAAAAGGCCATGACTGGTGTAAAAAGCCCAATGATAATGCCTGTTAAAATACCAGTATATCCAGTCGCTAAAATTAAAATTGCATTTATAGCCGGCCCCGTTAACCACTGAACTTTCATTTGCTGAACAGCAATAGCCAAAGCCAAAAGAATTGCAGCACGAGTAATTACTCTTGTAGTTATTTTCATAATACCACCTCAAGATCATTTTAGGTCAAATCTTGAGGCAAATCAATACTTAATACAGTTTTTAGTCCATTCGTCTATTCGTCTTTCGTCTTTTTTTGACGTTTAGACGAGGAGACGTCTTGACGTGTAGACGAACTGCTTCCCGCATATTCAGCTTCTGCTATTTCTTGTTTTTTATTAATCTTTTCAGGTTTTGGCTTTAAGGCCGGTCTAATTAAAAGTTTACCTAAGGTGTTACGAAGAGTTATAGTATCAAAAACTATTTCACCCCAGGTGGGATGGTCAATTTCATTTGTTTCGGAATCCTTTTCTTGTTGTTGATAAAACTCCTGCTTAATTCCTAAAAATGCCAGCACCGCAGCAGTGACCGCCAAACCACCGGTAGTGCCAAAGGTTAATAAATTACTTTTTTCCATAAGAATGCCAAAGACAGGAGGACCAATGGCAACTCCAAAAAAACGAACAGCTCCATAAATGGAGGTTATCATTCCTCTCTCCGCCATTACCACTGTACTTGTTATTATTGTATTTAAACAGGTTAAAACTAATCCTCCACCTATGCCTCCAATAACTAGCGCACTAATAAGAATATATGTGTTGTTAATAAAGAAAGGGATCGTAAAATTTGATGTTCCTAATAGAATTATACCAGTCACAACCAATAATTTATAATTATGATTTTTCCTTTGGGTTATTATTCCTGTTATCAAAGATGTAGCTGAAATAGCTAATACTGGTATTGCCAAAACAAAACCCTTTCTAACTCCTTCTAAGCCATATTTTGTTTCTAGATAATCTGACAGATAAAATAAGGTTCCAAAAAGTGCATACAAAACAACTGAACCTGCAAAAAAAGCACAAAGCAAATGAAACCCTTTGCCTTTGAAAATCTTTTTGAGAGCAGTCAGATAAGCTTTAACTGTTTGTCCTTTTTTATTTGTAGTCGGGTCTTTAACTAGAAACCAGACAGCTAAAGCAGCAGGAATACAAAGAACTGGAAAAACAAAAAAAGCTGCATACCAGGCGATAATACCAACAAGAGAACCTAAGATAGGGCTTACTACTTTTCCTAGACCATTAGAGGCTTCTAATACTCCAAGGGCTTTACTCCTTTCGCCCGAAATGAAAATATCACTGGAAAGAGCCATTGCAATAGGAGCAGTACCGGCAGCACCTATACCCTGCAAAACTCTTCCAGCCATAATAACTAGGTAAGAGTTGTTATTTAAAACCAGTATTCCTAATAAGGCTACAATACCTCCAATTCCATATAAAATTAAAGAAGGAACAATTATCATTTTTCTACTTATCCTATCGGAAAGAAAACCGGCAAAAGGAATTACCAGCCCTGCCGCAAAAGAAAATACGGTAATTACCAAGCTAACTTGAAATTGGGATATATTCAGCGCTGACTTCATTTGAGGTAAAACAGGAATAAGCATCGAATTTCCTAAGACCAAAATAAAAGGAACACCAGCTAAAGCCGCCAGAGTAACCCGAGTTTTTGCCTTCAATAGATCCACTCCTTTTTATTACGCCAAAGATATTTTGCCCGTAAAAACAAAAAAAAAACGTGTTCACGTTTTTTTAGATTACGCTTCGCAGATTTCACTTCGTTAGATTAAGATTTCGCTTCGCTAGATTTCACAACATTTTATTTCGTTAGATTTCCCTGTTTGAATCTAGCGCAGCGGAATCTAGCGAACTATGTGAGCGAAATCTAAATACTATAGCATTAATATTTAAAGAAATATTAATGCTATTTTATAAAAAACTCTATAATTTTAATGAACCCTGCTGCTAATCCTGCGGCCATCAGTGGTCCTACCGGAATTCCTTTAAATACTACAATACCAATAATAGAGCCTACAACTAAACCGGACATGAGCTCCGGTTGAATCTTTAGCATATTTAAGCCTGCACCATTCATATATGTTGCTAGGGCACCACCGGCAGCACACATCAAGCCCTGCCAAGTTAAAATCCCTTTCATTAAATCCCGGAAAGTCATCTGTTCACTTGCAAAAGGTACCAAAACAGATAAGAGTAAAAATAATAAACCAATTTCTAATCCCCTACGCTCTATTAGAGGAAAATAATGTTGCAGCCTGCTAAGCTTTAATACTAGTAGAATACAGGCTGAAGTTGCTAATAAACTGGATTTTCCGATTATCCCTATAAGAATTAAAACCAGTAAAAGTCCTTCACCCCACATGAAATCAACTCCGTTATAGTGGCTAGTTTTAAGGAAATAATGTAAACCTATTGTTTTTTCTATTTCAAATATATTCAAAAAACCAAGTAGTATGCTTTAAGTTTATACTTTTACTGTAGCAAAAAAATTCCATATTTCTTTATGACTAAGATTATTTTTTCTGCATAATTATTTATTAAGAACAAATAACACCTAGGTGGTAAATTATCTATGCTAAAAATAGTACTTGGTATGGGCATTCTAAGAATAATCTCAGGTCTAATCGAATTATCTGCAGCCTTTTTAATGCTATATTTTAACAAGGTAGAAACGGCATTTAAAATTAATGCTTGTCTAGCTATAATAGGACCAATTGTTATGATTTCTGTTACCTCCTTGGGATTAGTTGGATTAGCAGGTAAGGTAGGCATTAAACAGCTACTTTTTATTTTCTCGGGAGTTAGTTTAATATTTATTGGTTTAAACAAAATTTAATAAAAATTTAAAATTTTCCAATCATAATTATCCTCCTTTAGTGCAAACTATAAATGTAATAAATATAAAACGGAGACAGATGTCCCCGATTAAAAGGAGGATAAACGAATGACAATTGGTACCAAGATGCACACTACATTAGCTAGTATAGAAAATGCAGCATCTACCATGAAAACCTTTGCTTTAGAAACCGAAGATAAAACAGCCAAGCAGATGTTTGCTCAATATGCTCAACAGCTTGATAGTATCTCTCAAGGAATGGCTTCCCGAGTTAACTATATTGAGCAGCAAGAGCCTCAATATAAAGTTTTCAATAACATGATGCAGCCTCAACAGCAGCAGCAGCAACAATTACAGCAACAACAGCAACCAATTCCAACAAAAACAACTATAACTACAACTCAACTAAAATAGTCAACTAAAATAAAATACAATTCCCTCTGAAAAGAGGAGTGCCAATTTTGGCGCTCCTCTTTTCAAGTTTTTTCAAATTTGAGTTTTTTCAAATAAAATATTTTCATCATAGCTTGTTATATCATATTCGGGCAAGCTATCTTTTAAGCATCTAGGTGACCATACTAGACTTAATGAATTCAAGTCTGCAAACTTTGCCTTTGTTGAGTTCTTGCATAATTCCTCTAAAATGGCTATTTTTCTACCTTCCTTACCATTAATAATTCCCTGTAATCTAAATAAACCATCATTATCATTTGTTGACCTAACAATAGCGCCATTTTTCATTATTCATTACCCCCAAATAAAGTTCATCCTATATAATAATTTATGTATTGTTTTAAATTTTGTTAAAAAAATCGCCCAAAGGCGACCCTAAAATAGCTTTTCCTGCCATCCAAAATTCGAAACTTCTTTATTATTTTTTAAAGCAACTACTATCCCAATAATCCCTAATAAATAAAGGCCTCCAGCCCCCAAATAATATATATATTTCGGACTTAAATCTATCATAAACCCAAAAATAAGTAAAATTGTACCATAGACAAAATATGGCGTTATCCTAGGCTTTGCAAACACTCTTTCCCGTGCAGCTTGAAAATCCCTAGCTTGATGTTCAATTTTTTTCAAAAGTAAATTTTTTATTTCTTCTTCTCTAGGATATTTGCCAGCCTCTTTAGCCATTTGGATTAATTCCTTTTGTCCTAAAAGAATAATCTTTCTTTTCTCTCTGATTAAATTACAGAAATAGCTTGTGTCATCACGAAAACCGGTTGTTGAGATAATAATTCCTTTATTGTATTTTCTTCTACTCATGGCTTTAGATAATTCCCTGGCTGAACGGGACTCAACGGCATTTTCTCCATCTAAAGAATGACACTGAATAGCTACCAACTCACCTTGATATTTTCCTAATAGGTCTATTCCTTCGCTTTCAAGATGTTCTGTAATTTCAACCTCGGAAAATTCCTCTATATTTGTAAATAAATCCTCAATAAAGATAACAAAACTTTCTTTTTCTATAGAATTAACCCTTACTGAGAATTCTTCCTGGGCTAAGCTTTCATTTACCTCTCTTTTAACATACTCCAACTTTTTATTTGTAATATATCGAGCAGCAAGGTGATAGATAATTAATACTGATACAGCCGTAATAAACACAAATAATATGTGTTCTCCCCCAGTAAAATATAGAAAAAAAATAAAGGCAGCTGCTAATACGAAAACCCTGTAGCATAAATAGTTAAATGCTCTCGCGTAAAAAGACTGGCCTTGATATAAGTGACTTAGATAATACCCATTAATTCGGTTCTTTTGCCTACTCCTTGTGATATTAAAAAACGATTTTTTCACTTTATTATCCTCCAATTTTTATTCCTCTTAAAAGCTTAACCAAAAAGAGTTTTATTAAATCAAAGATTAGTTTTAAATATATCTCTCAGGACAGGCAACTCTTGACCCATAACAACCTTTGGTATATTATTAAGTTGTTGGAAATTAAAGGAGGTGTAGCTATGCTAAGGCTTGGAATTAGCGGCCTCGGTCGAACAGGTCTAGAGACTGCCCGCTTAATCTTAGATCAAGAGGATATTAAATTAGTTTGCGGCTTTTGTAGTCCTGGCAGCACTAAAAAAGGTAAAGATTTAGGAGAAATTTTGAATTTACGAGAATTAGACATACCTATAGTTTCTGCTTTAAATATTAAACAACTAAAAGTACTTCCTCAAGTAATAATTGATTTTTCCCCTCATGAAGCCGCTTCAAAAAATTTACCCATATTTTTCGAAAATAGAATAAATGTCGTGTTAGCAAGTACAGGCTTTAGTGAAATCGAGCTTAAGAAAATAACAAATTTAGCCTTGAAGCTTAATCGGGGGTTGGTAACAGCACCAAATATTACTGTTGGTGTTAATGTTTTAATGCTCCTTTCCCAAATAGCTGCCGATTTTCTTAATAGTTATGATATAGAAATTATTGAACATCATCATAATAAAAAAGTAGATATTCCTTCCGGGACTGCTATTAAACTTGCTGATCAATTACCGGGTGAACCTTTAATACATGCTGTAAGGGCAGGAGGTATTGTTGGTCTGCATAAGACTATGTTAGTAGGCCAGCATGATAAAATCGAAATATCCCATGAATCCTTCTCCCGCTCTGTTTTTGCGGAAGGTGCCTTACGAGCTGCTAAATGGATAAACAATAAATCAGGAGTTTTTGAAATGAGCCATGTATTAGATTTAAATAGGATTCTTAGCAAATATTTTAAAAAGGATACTACAGCCGTATGATAGTTTGTTTGAAAGAAACCTGCCGTTGAGCAGGTTTTTTTAGTACATTATTAACCATTTTTCTTTCCTCACGTATTGTATAAAAACAAACATTATTACTCACAATAAGAACTAAACATTAGATTGGAGGAAAGACTTTATGGTAAATAATGATTATCGAAAACGGGGGCTATGGGACCATCAAGGAAAAATGATGGCCTATCAAATGTATACCTATGGTTATGATGACCCTATTACTGCTTACCAAATTTTGACCGGTGAAGAAAGTCCCGATATGGAAGTCGAAGAAGAACAAATGGATTTTGAAGGAATTGATGAGGAAGAATAGAACACATAATAATTTAATTTATGACTAGCTAAGAAAGCAAAGTTTGTTACCAAATAAATCCGTTAACTAATGCATTAGTAAATGCTATCCAAAATGCTGGAGGCAAAATTGAGGTTGTAACAAGCTAGCCAGAAGGGTAGGGACACCTACCCTTCTATGGTTTAACTTAATTTCCAATTTTACTATAGTTTTTTGTCACTGGTCACAAATAATCATACATAACACACTTACACACTAATCCTTGATTGTTTTCGTCCCCACATGCACAGTAACTGCTCCAGCACCTAACCCATAATACTGGACCTGTTCTAAGCCTGCTCCCCAGAAAATGGCCTTAAGTTTTTCTTGGTCAGGAAAGGTCTTTAGAGACTCAGGTAGCCAGGTATAAGCGGGATATTTATTATCAATAGTCTTACCTTTATCAACAAGACGACCGATAATAGGGACAATTTTAAAAAAGTATATATTAAATCCCAGCCGTAAAAGGGGATTTTGAGGACGCGAAACCTCTAAACAGACTACTTTCCCCCCCGGCTTTACTACCCTAGCCATTTCCCTGATAGCCTTGGGAATATCCGTAACATTTCTTAAGGCGAAACCATTAGTAGCAGCATCAAAGGAATTTTCCTCAAAAGGCAGTTCTAGTGCGTCACCCTGAATAAAGTTAATATTTTTAGCAGCAGAAACTGCCAATTTTTCTTTTGCAACAGCCAACATATTTTCAGAAAAATCCAACCCAGTAATCTTCCCCGTTGTGCCAACTAATTTTGCAATTTTGAATGCTAACTCACCGGTACCACAGCAGACATCAAGACCATGTCCCCCTTCTTTTAATCCGGTTTTATTTAACATAAAGCTTTGCCAGCGAGGCAGCATACCCCAAGTCATAAGTAAATTCATTCTATCATAGTCCTCAGCAATGGAGTTAAAAAGCTTGTGCACATAGCGATCTTTGTTTGTAATCTGATTCATAGCAAACCGTCCTTTCATCCAATCAATTTAGAGTTTACCACTACTAAAGATATCAGTCTATGGTTAACATATAATTAATTACTTGCCATAAAGAGGTGGATTTTTTGCAAATTATTTTAGCAGGTGGAATAGTATTGGCTTTCGTAGGTATTCTCTATATCCTGCCCATTGGGATAATCTTCATAAATAATAAAGCCCTGTCACGTATAACAGGGTCTATCTTATTGACTCTGGGAATTTATTTGATTTTTAGAGCACTAACCCTTTAACCTTTAGAAAAAATAACTTTAACCTTGGTGCCTTTTTCTACCTTGCTGGTAATCTCTATTTTGGCATTATGGCCTTCTGCTATCCGTTGACAAACAGAAATCCCTAAACCAGTACCATCCTCTTTGGTAGTTAAGAAGGGTGTGCCGATTTTGTCTAAAATTCCCTCTGGAATACCCTCACCCTCATCCTGTATTTCTAGGAAAACATTCTCCTCTGTATTTTTGAGGCTAATAAAAAGGTTACCCCCTTGAGGCATAGCTTCTAGAGCATTGTGGGTTAAGTTTAGGAATAGCTGCTTTATCTCATTTTCGTTTACACTAAGGTATACCTCTTCATCCATATCTACATGAAGCACAACTTCAGCCAAAATTGCATCCCTTTCTATTAAAATTAACTGCCTATCCAAAATACTTTTTAAGTTCGTTCTGGTCTGATTTTTGCTCGATTTTTTAGAGACTGATAAAAAATCAGTAATAATTGCATTGCATCTTTCAATTTCGGAAATTAAAAGTTCTAATTGGTTATCCGTTAATTTCTCATTTGACTTTTTAGCTAACTGGAGGAAGCCTTTAATTGTTGTCAAAGGGTTCTTGATTTCATGGGCAATACTTGCACCCATTTGACCTACTAAAGTAAGTCTTTCGAGACTTCTCAGCCTCTCGTTAATCAGCTCTTCAGATGTTATATCATAAAAGATAGTCATAGCATAAATAATATTATCATCGGAGTCAAATATTGGGTGAATTATGGTTTCGATTAGCTTATTATCCCGGATTATTTTTTCCTTAAAATAAGATTTACCATTATGCAGTGTATCTAATATTAACAGTTCCTGATAAATATAATTTGTAAACAACACATCCATGTAATCCTTATAGGGTAAACCTATAAATTCCTCAGAAAGCTTCTTTTGAACACCTGCATAATCTAAGGCTACTTGGTTAATGTGAACAATATTTTCCTGTTTGTCAATGACAACAACACATAATGGCATTTCGTTAATTAAATTTTTTAATAATGAGCTCTTTTTAGTCAGTTTTTCCTGAATATCATAAAGATTATTACGAATGTTATTCTCAATTTTTACAAAGCTACCTATTAACCATGCAATTAATATATAAATAATTATAAAAATCAAATCAGTTTCAATACTATAGCTTACCGGAAGATTGTTAATATATCTTAAATCAAGAACAAGATTGATACTACCAACAAGAGCAGGAAAAATAATACTTACCGTCAAATTAAATCTAATGGCAGTAATTATAATGGGGATTAAGTACAAAAATCTCAATTCTAAATAGCCTGTGAGCAAAAATAAAAAGGTAATGAGACTAAAATCTAATAAGATTATTATTAAATCTATTTTTTTATTCTGTTTGCCAAGAAGAATACTATAATAGCTTATGCTTACGAGGAAAATAATGAAAACTAGGGTGACAATTATAGCCTGAGAAAAATTATAATTTTCAAATCCTAGATATTTTAGAATAATTATCATAACCATTAGGCTAAAAAGGACCTGGGAAGTAAAAATATAATTATTTATGGTTGCTTCTCTTTCTGTCTTGTGCATTTTTTGAGCACATCCCTCAATAAATTATCAACCAAATTATATAACAAATTATAAATTCTTCATAATTTCGTTTTTCCCTTTTTTTTGCTATTCAAATATTCGAATATATATATATTACTAAGAGAATTAAAAAAAGAGAGCACGTTTTTCCGCTCTCCCTTAGAGTATTACAAACCTTTATTTTTGTTCAAAAGTATGGCACTGAGTATGCATAGAATCCTTGGCTTGTTTTCCGCCTTCATCAACGTTTACTTCTATGCCAGTAGCTTGGCAATTTTCATTTTGCCAATATCTGCAGTTAGCAACAGTACATTTAACATTTGATAGACTCATTAAGCCACCTCCTTTCCACACTAATAGTATGGATAGTGGTGCCACTTGATATACAGATTATTTATGCTAGAAAATTTGGTATCGATAAAATTTTTTTAACTAATCTCAATATTATTTTGCGGGCTATAGGGCTGAAATAGTGCTTTTTCTACTTGGTAGTCATCTTTATCAACTATTACAGTAGCGTGATGCAAAAATCTATTTCTGACAAAATACCGCATATCAGTAAATTTGCCAATTAACTTATTATCTTCAATATAATAATCAATATGAAAGAAGGGTGTGAAATCTTTAAATAGCTTACCAATCTTAGTTTTTTCCAAATTTTCTTTAATTTCCTCTGCGATGAGCTTTAGTTTTTTGTGGATAATGATTTTACAGCTAAAAAGGTTTATTTGCCCAACTATATATTTTTTCTGTACTCTAACAATAAAATCCCATTTAACAAGACCAATAAAAGCAGGCATCACAATAAGCTTTTCTAAATGCCCTTCATAGTAATCCCTGATGAGTTTTTCAGCTCTTCTTCTCATAATAAATCTCAATAATAAATAACTAAAAATAAGCCCTTGTGTTGGATAAACTAAGTTTGAACCTTGATAGCCAAAATAAATAATGGCAGTGCTGCCAAAAAGAACCACAGGATCGGAAATCATTAATAAATTCAGGGTATATTTTTTTCGGCTAAAGGGATATAAAAGCATAACCCCATAAGAATTTAGTAAATCAAGAAAGGTATGACTCAAGGCTCCTAAAAAGGCCCAGAAAAAAAGCATAGCAAACTCTAACCCGGGAAATAAAAGACTTAAGCCGCCACCTATAACTACTGCAAAACCCAAAAGCCCCGGCAAGGAATGGGAAAACCCCCGATGATGCCTCAGGTAAACATGGTCACCCCAATACTGATATATTATATCCAGGTCAGGAGAGACGGCCCCCAATAGAGCTGCCAAAATCACCGGATTAGTCAAAGAAACATCTGTCCCTACGACTACTGCTGCGGCGACTCCAACAACAGCGTGGGTAATAGGATCCATCCTCCCACCTCCTCATTGTATATTTCACACATTCACCAGTATAACATGGATTCAACCACTACTTAGCATGCAATTAATGTCAAAGGGACGGAGTATTTGACATTAATTACTGTCAAATACTCCGTCCCTTTGACACTCTCTCCTTCTATTTACACCCGCCTATTATTTCTCTTACATCCTTAATTCCTTCTTGCTCTAGCCACTTTTCTAAGCCATCAATTACTTTTAATGGTGCAAATGGATCAGTGAAATTACCTGCACCAATTGCAACAGCAGAAGCTCCAGCTAGCATAAACTCCACTGCATCCTCAAAAGTAGTAATACCACCCATGCCAATAATAGGGATTTCTACCGCTGTGTACACCTGATAGACCATTCTGACTGCTATGGGTTTAACAGCTGGACCTGACAAACCTCCCATAGTATTAGCAAGAATAGGCTTTCGTTGTTTTATATCTATTACCATCCCTAGAAGTGTATTAATTAAAGAGACAGCATCTGCCCCTGCATTCTCAACGGCCTTGGCAATTTCAGTTATTGCCGTTACATTAGGTGATAATTTGACAATAAGGGGCAGTTTTGTCTTGGCTTTTACCCTTTTAACTACCAAAGCTGCAGTATGGGGATCTGTTCCAAAGGCCATTCCTCCCCCTTTGACATTTGGACAGGAAATGTTAACCTCCAACCCGTCCACCCCCGATACTCCATCTAACCGTTCTGCTATTATTTCAAACTCTTCGATAGAATAGCCGGAAATATTGACAATACATGCTACATCAAAAGTCCGCAGCCAGGGTATTTCCTCTAAAATCACCTTGTCCACTCCTGGATTTTGCAAACCGATACTATTAAGCATACCGGCAGGAGTTTCCGCAAGGCGTGGGGTCGGGTTACCCAGCTTAGGCTCTAATGTTGTGCCTTTAGTCATAATACCGCCTAAACGGCTGATATCATAAAGCTGGTTATATTCCCTGCCAAATCCATAACACCCAGAGGCTGCCAGAACGGGATTTTTCATCTTGATACCAGCAATTTCCACCGCTATTTTAGTCATCAAATATCACCTCATTTCATTCTCCAGGGTTAAATTTTGGGGTCCAGTTGCTAGTGACTAGTGACTGGTGGCTAGTAATAAGTCTAGGTCTATGGTCTATGGTCTATTGACTATTGACTATTGACGAATTAATCTTTTTCAAAGATTAATTCACTAGCATTGAAAACTGGTCCTTCGTGGCAAACTCTTTTATAACCTATTGTTCCATCTTCATTTCTGACTTGGCAAACACAGCCTAAGCAGGCACCGATTCCGCAAGCCATCCGCTCTTCTAACGAAACCTGACAGGGAATCATTTTACTTTTAGTTAATTTAATAACTCCATTAGTCATAGGTAGAGGTCCACAGCAATACACTTGATCTAAGTTAGTAGTGGAGATAAGTTCTTCTAAAATCTCAGTAACAAATCCCTTTCTTCCAGATGAACCGTTATCAGTAGCTACCAGCACCTTACAGCCTAATTCCTTAAAATCAGCCTCATTTAATAACTTTTCTTTATTTTGAGCACCTAATAAAACGTGAACCTCTTGTCCATTTCCAATTAAATGTTCAGCTAAGGTAAGCAGAGGAGCTATTCCGCAGCCCCCGCCCACAATGGCGGTTCTTTTAAAGCTCTGCTGCCAGGAAAAACCATTACCTAATGGTCCCATCACCTCTAATTCACCTTGAACCATTTCGCTTAAGAGAATAGTTCCTTTGCCAAGGACCTGATAAACCAGTTCAATAGTTCCCACATCTCTGTTAATTCTATGTAAACTAATAGGCCTTCTTAATAAGGGGTCTAAGGTACTCGAAGTCTTAATCATTACAAACTGCCCTGGTACTGCCGTCTTTGAAATCTGTGGTACAGCTATTTTCAGTCGGTAGAAGTCCGGCAGTATTTTTTTGTTCTCTAATATTGAAGCCTTAATAGAAACTACCATGGTAGCCCTCCTTTACTAGTGGCTAGTTATTAGTGGCTAGTGGCTAGTGGCTGGTTTTATAGTATTTACATACATTGGATGCATCCAATATCTCAACCCAGTTGCTAATTCCCCTAATCAGCAACAAGATTACACGGTGGCACGAATACTTAGGGTAACTAGTCACCAGTTCTTTTCTCGCCCACTCGCTCACTCGCCCACTATTAAACTTTATAATGTTTGTCTACTTCCTGGTTTGACTACTTCAAGTCCTTTGGCACATAATGGGCATTTTTCCGGCTCATAGGTTTTGATGTCCAATCTAATTAGTGACTTATAGGGAACTGTAAGCTTAGTCTTTTCCCCACTGCGGTCAATAATTGAACCTACACCAATAACCTTTGCCCCTAGGTTTTCTAGTAATTCTACAACTTCTTGCGAAGAACCACCGGTAGTAATTACATCCTCAATAACTACAATCCTTTGTCCTTTTTCTACATTAAAGCCCCTGCGCAGGGTCATATTGCCGTTTTCTCTTTCTGCAAATATTCCAGGTACTCCCAAACTCCTGGCAACTTCATAGGCAGCAATTATTCCGCCAAGAGCTGGTCCTACTACCATTTCCGGCTGTTCATCTGCAAACTTATCAGCCAAATCCCTGCAGACTTTTTCTGCAATTCTTGGTTCCTTTAGAAGCAGAGCACACTGTACATACTGTTCACTGTGCATACCTGAGGTCAGCCTAAAATGACCTGTTTTTAGAGCATCCGTTTGACCAAGTAATTCTAAAATTTCCTGAGAAGTTAAACTCATCCTTGACCCTCCATTTCCTCTAATATTTTTTTGGCAGCTAACTGGGGGTTAGGATCCTGGATAATGGGTCTCCCAATTACTAAATAATCAACCCCATTTTTAATTGCCGCACCCGGTGTCATTATCCTTTTCTGATCCTGGGTTTCAGATCCCAAGGGTCGCACTCCTGGGCAAACAGTAAGAAAAGTTGGACCACAAGTCTCCTTAATATCTATAACCTCTTGGGGGGAGCATACTACCCCATCGAGGCCTGCTTTTTGACAAATATCGGCCCAGCTAAGGACAGTTTCTCTTATGGTATAACGGTGACTCATTTGGGCAAAACCATTTTCATTGAAGCTTGTTAAAACAGTAACTGCTACAACTTTAGGAGGTGCAGTGCCATTTTGAGCTGCCGTTGTTTTAACAGTTTCCATGGTATTTAAAAGCATTTCTTCCCCACCTGAGGCGTGAACATTGAACATATCTACACCTAAGCCCGCAGCCCATCTGGCAGCCTGGGCAACTGTATTGGGAATATCATGAAACTTAAGGTCCAGAAATATCTTTTTATTATTAGCTTGCAGAAAATCTACAACTTTACCTTTACTATTAAGAAATAATTCTAAGCCAACTTTATAAAAACTTACGCTATTACCTAATTCAGCAATCAGTTCCTTCGCGCTAGCTAAGCTAGGTTTATCCAAGGCAACAATAAGTCTGTTTTTCACATTTCTCCTCCTTCCATATTGCTCAAAGGTTATTCTAAATGTCAGTGTAATGGCTACTGGGTAAGACTGAACGACAGTGTGACAGTGCTACAGTGCTACAGAAAATGACTAGGTTAAGGTTCCGCTTCGCTAGGCTGAGGTTGAGAAAAACCACAAGTCACTAATCGACTATAGACCATAGACTATAGACTTTACTAGCCACTAGCCACTAGTCACTAGTCACCAGTCACTAGTAACTAGTAACTAAATCAATACATCTGCAGAGGTTTGACTCTTATCATTGATTCTAAAACCTGAACTATAGCCAAAACTAAATCTAATGAGGTAAGACAGGGCACATTAAACTCCACTGCCGCTCTCCGGATTCTAAACCCATCTCGGGCGGGAATTTTCCCTCTAGTCAAGGTATTAATAACCAAATCTATTTCCCCTTTTTTAATCACATCAACAACATGGGGACTTCCTTCTTTAATCTTATTCACTTCTCTAACTTCCAGGTTATGTTCTCGCAAAAGCTGGGCAGTTCCGCTGGTAGCAACCAAATTAAAGCCTAAAGCCTTTAACCTTTTTATACTAGGTAAAGCTTCTTCTTTATCCTTATCAGCAATAGTTACCAGTACATTTCCCCTGCGAGGAATTATATATCCTGCAGCAATAAGAGCTTTATATAAAGCCTTTGTAGGATCTTTATCAAGTCCTAGAACCTCTCCGGTAGACTTCATTTCTGGCCCTAAGGAGGTTTCTACATCGATAAGCTTACTAAAAGAAAACACGGGCATCTTTACAGCTACAAGATCTTTAGCTTTTGCAAGCCCCGGGATATATCCTAATTCCCGTATAGTTTTTCCTAGAATTACCTGAGTAGCTATTTCCATCATAGGAATTCCTGTTACTTTACTTAAAAAGGGGACTGTCCGACTGGAGCGGGGATTAACCTCAATTACATAAACTTCATCTTCATGAATAACATATTGAATATTTAATAGTCCTTTGATTTTTAATGCAATAGCCAGCCTTTCAGTTTTTTCTACCAGTTTATTTATTTCTTCTACCTTTAAGGACATGGGAGGATAGACGGCGGTACTGTCTCCAGAATGGACTCCAGCCCGTTCTATATGCTCCATTATTCCCGGAATCAGAACCTCCGTACCATCACAGATGGCATCTACTTCTACTTCCTTCCCGGTTAAATACCTATCAACCAGTACAGGATGGGCTGGGGAAATTTTAACTGCATTAGCCAAATACTCCTCTAGTTCCTCTAGGGAAGAAACTATCTCCATAGCTCTCCCCCCCAAAACGTAGGAGGGTCTGACTAAGACGGGGAAGCCTAATTGTTCTGCAATATTTTTAGCTTCCTTTACATTTCTGGCTGTTTTACCGGAAGGTCGGACAATATTTAGCTCTTCCAAAATTGCTTCAAATTTTTCCCGATCTTCGGCAGCATCAATATTTTCTACTTGAGTGCCCAAAATCCTTATTCCTGCATCGTGTAATGGTCTAGCCAGGTTGATGGCAGTTTGGCCGCCAAATTGGACAATTACACCCAGAGGTTTTTCTTTTTCAATAACATTTAGCACATCCTCTTTTGTTAATGGTTCAAAATATAACCTGTCAGATGTGTCAAAATCTGTACTTACTGTTTCCGGATTATTATTTATAACTATAGACTCATAGCCAGCATTTCTTAGTGCCCAGGCACAATGTACTGAACAGTAGTCAAACTCTATGCCCTGTCCAATCCGGATGGGACCGCTTCCTAATACCACAACTTTGTTGCTGCTATTTTTAAGCTCTACCTCATCTCTTTCATTGTAGCTGGAATAATAGTAGGGCGTAGCTGCTTCAAATTCCCCGGCACAGGTATCAACCATTCTAAAAACAGCCTCAACCTTTAATTGTTTTCTCAGCTCATATACCTCTTGTTCGGAAACACCCCAGCAATCTGCAATTTGCAAATCACTAAAGCCCATTTCCTTAGCCTCTAAAAGTTTCTCACTATCAAACCTATTTTTAGGAAGTATTTCTTTTTCCCAATGAACCAGCTTGGCAAATTTAGTTAAAAAGAAGACATCAATATCTGTTAGTTTATGAATTTCTTCTATTAAGTAGCCTCTTCTTAAAGCTTCACCAAGGAGGAATAGCCTCTCATCATCAGGATAAATAAGTCTTTCTTCTAGTTCTTCTTTACTAATACCTTGAAATTGAGGATTAAGTAAACCCTTAACATCCAGTTCCAGGGAACGGATTCCTTTTTGTAAAGCCATTTCAAAATTACGCCCTATAGCCATAATTTCTCCGGTCGCCTTCATCTGAGAGCCTAGCTTCCTATTGCCCGCTTGGAATTTATCAAAAGGCCAGCGTGGTATTTTGACAACAACATAATCTAAAGCAGGTTCAAAGGCTGCTAAGGTTTTATCTGTTACACTATTGGGTATTTCATCTAGAAAATAACCTAAAGCAATCTTGGCCGCAATCTTAGCAATTGGATAACCAGTTGCTTTAGAAGCAAGAGCACTAGATCTGCTGACCCTAGGATTGACCTCAATTACCACATATTCCAATTTTTCCGGACTCAGAGCATACTGAACATTACAGCCCCCTTCAATCCCTAACGCTCTAATAATTTTTATAGATGCCGTCCTTAGCAGCTGATACTCCACATCAGTTAAGGTTTGACTAGGAGCTACCACAATACTGTCTCCTGTATGCACACCAACAGCATCGATATTTTCCATATTACAAATAGTAATACAGGTATCATTGGCATCTCTTATTACTTCGTATTCTATTTCCTTCCAGCCCTTAACACTCTTTTCAATTAGGAGCTGGTTAATTGCACTATATTTTAAGCCTTTAGCGACAATTTCCTTAAGCTCTGCATCATTATGGGCAAAGCCACCTCCAGAACCACCTAGAGTATATGCAGGCCGAATAATAAGGGGATAGCCTATTTGCTCAGCCAAAAGTTTTGCCTCTTCATAATTATTTGCAATACCGCTTTCTGGTACAGGCTCGTCTATTTCCTTTAATAGAGCTTTAAACATTTCCCTATCTTCCGCTTTCCGTATGGCATCCAAAGGCGTTCCTAAAAGCTTGACACCTGCTTTTTCCAAAATTCCACTTTCCGCTAGCTCTTTGGCTAAATTAAGGCCTACCTGTCCACCGAGAGTAGCTAATAGACCCTGAGGTCGTTCCGCATAAATAATTTCCTCCAAAAAATCTCTAGTTAGGGGCTCAATATATACTCGATCAGCCATATTTTCATCGGTCATAATAGTGGCTGGATTGCTGTTTACTAATACAACTTCTATCCCTTCGTCCTTTAAAGCTCTACAGGCCTGGGTCCCGGCATAATCAAATTCTGCCGCCTGCCCGATTATTATTGGACCAGAACCGATAACCATGACCTTTTTGATATCTTGGCGTTTAGGCATTTAGTAACCTCCTTCTTCTTCTTACGGGTAATTTCTGGGGTCGGCATGACGGCTTACGAGTTAATTTTTTGGTCCGCATTACGGCTTTTGGGTTAATATACAGGGTCGGCGTGACGTCTCAAAGTTTAATATTTGGGTCGGCATTACGTCTGCTGAGCAAAGCCATTGGGTCGGCATTAAATTATTTATAATAAATACCGACTTGCATTGTCACCCGTTAGCCATAATGCCGACATCCTGAATAGCTCTTTAGACGTCATGCCGTCATACAGTATAACCCGTGAGCCATCATGCCGACCGCCTGTGTAACCCATTAGCCGTCACATCACGCCTATTGCAGTTTAGCCAGAAATTCCTCAAACAAATAAGCGGAATCTTGGGGGCCTGGAGCTGCTTCCGGGTGATACTGAACACTAGCTACAGGCAGGGTTTTATGTCTTAATCCTTCTACCGTACCATCATTTAGATTGATATGGGTAACTTCTACATCTTTATCTAGACTTTCCGATTCTACAGCAAAACCATGGTTTTGGGAGGTAATATAAACCTTACCGGTCAGTAAATCTTTGACCGGATGGTTTCCTCCTCGGTGACCAAATTTAAGTTTATAGGTTTTGCCACCTAAGGCTAAGCCTAGTAGCTGATGACCCATACAAATACCAAACATAGGTATTTTTTGGGAAATTAACTTTTTAATTGTGTTCACGGCATAAGCTACATCCTCGGGATCGCCTGGTCCGTTAGAGAGCAAAATACCGTTTGGTTTATGAGCTAATATCTCTTCTGCTTTTGTATCAGCAGGAACTACAATAACCGTACAGCCCTGTTCCTGTAATTTTCGTATCGAGTTGTTTTTAACACCAAAATCCATTATTACAACCCTTTTAGCTCCTCCCGGAAGGACATAGCTAAAGGGGGTGCTTACTTCCTTGACCAGCTGCTGTCCTGAAAGGGGAGGTATCCCTTCTGCCATCCTTTTTAGTTCTTCTAGCTCAGTGCCATCATTGGCAATTATGCCCGCCATTGTTCCGTGATACCGAAGGTGCTTAGTAAGAGTCCGAGTATCTATGCCTTGTATTCCTACTAGTTTGTGCTCCAACAAAAAATCCTGAAAGCTTTGATTAGAACGCCAGCTGCTAGGATCCTCACAAGCCTCCTTAACTATGACACCTCGACCGAAAACCCTGCGGCCTTCCGAGTCGGTAGTATTAGTTCCATAGTTGCCAATTAGAGGATAGGTGAATGTTATTATTTCTCCGGCATAAGATGGATCCGTAAGTATCTCTTGATAACCAACCATACTTGTATTAAACACTATCTCGCCTTGAGTCCTGCCAATCCAACCTAGACCCTTTCCTGAAAAAACCGTACCATCTGCTAAGACAAGATAAGCTTTACCCATTGACTTCACCCATTTCCATAACAATTTTCCCAGCTTTTATAGTTAGTATCGGCCACCCGGTAAGTTCCCAATCCTGAAAAGGGGTATTTTTGCCCAAGGAGTAAAATTTTTCTCGCTTTACCTTTTGTGTAAGCTCTGGGTCAATTACAGTGATATCAGCAATCTTCCCAGCTTGAATAGTGCCTCTATCTATCCCCAATATTTTTGCCGGAGTTGTACTTAATGCTTTTATCAAATCCAGCATACTAAGGTGCCCCGCTAGATAAAGATTCTGCCAGGCTAAAGGTACAGCTGTTTCTAATCCCGATATCCCAAATGGTGCATAATCAAACTCTACATCTTTTTCCTCTCGAGCATGGGGCGCATGATCAGTTACAATACAATCTATTGTGCCATCCTGTAAACCCTTAATTAACCCATAGACATCCTCCTCTGTTCTCAATGGAGGATTAACTTTAGTATTAGTGCAATAACCTTTTACTGCAGTATCTGTTAAAGAAAAATGATGGGGCGTAACCTCAGCAGTCACCTTGACTCCCCTTTTTTTAGCAGCTCGAATTAATTCTACTCCGCTTTTTGTTGACACATGGGCAATATGGATTCGACCCTTTGTTAGCTCCGCTAACCTGATATCCCGGTCGATAATAATATCCTCTGCTTCTCTGGGAATACCAGCTAAGCCTAACTGAGTACTGACTAACCCTTCATGCATAACACCGGAGCCCACTAAGTCCTCATCTTCACAGTGACTGATTATCAGTAAATCCAGCATTTTTGCATAATCTAATGCTCGGCGCATAACTCCACTATTCCTTACAGAATGTCCATCCTCAGATAAGGCTTTAGCACCACACTCCTGTAAAATGGCAAATTCGGTCAACTCTTTCCCTTCCTGACCTTTAGTTATACTTGCAATTGGATAAACATCTACCAGATCATACCGCTTTGCTCGAGCCAGGATTAGTTCAATTACGCCTTCTGTATCCGCAACCGGCTGGGTATTTGGCATACAGGCTATTCCTGTAAAGCCTCCCCGCGCTGCAGCTCGGCAGCCAGTTAGAATTGTTTCTTTATGCTCAAAGCCCGGTTCTCTAAGATGGACATGGATATCAATAAACCCGGGAGCAACTATTTTTTCACTAACATCTATTACCTTCATTTCAGAAGTAGTTTTGATATCCTTTCCTAGTTCCACTACCTTATTATCAGCTATAAGGATATCCATTTTTTCGCATATGTTCTGACTGGGGTCAACCAATAATCCATTCTTAAGCAGTAACATTAAATTTGCCTCCTCCCATGGCATATAATAATGCCATCCGTATTGCTACACCATTAGTCACCTGCTCCTCGATTACTGATTGAGAGGACTCAGCAACCTCAGCAGTTATTTCAATCCCACGATTCATGGGACCGGGATGCATAACCAGAGCATTTTCCTGAGCAAGCTTCAGCTTTTCTTGATTTAGCCCATAAAGCTTTGCGTACTCTCTTGTGGAAGGAAATAGCCCTTTCTTCTGTCTTTCCAATTGAATCCTAAGCACCATTACTACATCTGCCCCAGCTAGAGCTTTTTTCATATCCCAGGTAACCTTTACTCCAAGCTTTTCCACCTTTGCTGGCAAAAGAGTTGGGGGACCACAAACCCAAACCTCAGCACCCAAAGCATTTAATCCTAATATATTTGACCGAGCTACCCTACTGTGTAGAACATCACCAATTATTGCAATCTTTTTCCCGCTAAGAGTACCTAAGTGCTCAAGCATAGTAAACATGTCCAATAGTGCTTGAGTCGGATGTTCATGGGTTCCATCACCGGCATTAATCACCCGAGCCTTTATGGCTTTGGCCAGGATATGATGAGCGCCACTGGCGGGATGACGCATAATAACTACATCAGCTCCCATTCTTTCAATGGTTCTAGCTGTATCCCACAGGCTTTCACCCTTGGCGACACTTGAAGTGCTAGCACTAATATTAATTACATCAGCACCCATATATTTACCAGCTAGTTCAAAGGAGCTGCGAGTCCGAGTGCTATTTTCATAGAACAGATTAATGATTGCCTTTCCCCTCAGGGTAGGTACCTTTTTAATTTCCCGGCGAATAATTTCTTTCATGGCTTTAGCATTAATAAATATTTCCTTGATTTCTTCAACAGATAAATCAGACAAGCTTATGAGGTCTTTACTTTTAATTCCCATGGATAAACCTCCTTAATTAGTTACTGGTGACTAGTGACTGGTGACTAGTGTTTGAGTCTATAGACTATAGTCGATGGTCTTTAGTTTATCGTCTATTTTGTTTTTAGTTTTTGGTAAAACATTGAAATATATTATGGAACGGCCCCAAATAAGAAAGCCGGGTCAGAGGACCCGGCAGGAAGACTAATCATACTACAGCCAGCTTTACAGTATAAACTGTAGCACCGTAGAACTGTAGAACTGTAGCACTGCTAGAACTAAGCTACAG
>JUEF01000094.1 GCA_000802045.1 Peptococcaceae bacterium BICA1-8 | reverse complement strand
TAGATTAAGATTCCGCTTCGCTAGATTAAGATTAAAATCAATTACTATTCTACAGCGTTTTTTTGAACACTGGACTCTGAACACTGAACACCAGGTACGAAAACCAAGAGATTACAATAAACTAGCCACTAGCCACTAGTCACCAGTAACTAATTTCGAGGTGAAATACATTGTTAAATCTGACTATGCAAAACCTAGCTAAATTTTTAGGTGGTCGCTATAATGGTGCTCCAAAAGTTATTCCTTTGGGCGTAGCCATTGATAGCCGTAAGGTTAAAGAGGGCGATCTCTTTTTTGCCATCAAAGGGGAAAATGCAGACGGTCATCATTATGTCGATGCTGCACTAGCTAATGGTGCAGTAGGAGCAGTAATTTCCGATATAAGTGCAGTCGAAGAACAGCTGGATAAAAACCTATTAATTTGTGAAGATACTATAAGGTTTTTACAGGATTTAGCTAAATTGATTAGACAGAATATGATGTTTCCTGTAATCGCAGTAACAGGTAGTACTGGAAAAACTACAACAAAGGATATGGTGTTTAGTGTTCTACAGGAGAAATTCAACACAGTAAAAACTGAGGGAAATTATAATAATGAGCTTGGACTCCCCTTGACCTTGTGCATTATAAGTAAAGAACATGAAGCCTTAGTATTAGAAATGGGTATGCGGGGTCTAGGGCAAGTCTCCTTCTTATGTAAAATGGCTCAGCCAACCCATGGTATTATTACTAACATTGGTCAGGTTCATGCTGAACTTTTAGGGTCCCAGGAGAGAATTGCTCAAGCGAAAGCAGAACTGTTGGATTTTATACCTTCTCAGGGATCTGTCCTTTTAAACTGTAAGGATAGACAGCTATTAAAACCCTGGCTTGAGAAATGTCAAGGGGCGGTTATCTGGTTTGGTTTAGACTCAGATGCTGATATCTGGGCAGGAGATATACACTATCTAGGAGAGAAAGGTAGTAGGTTCAAAGTTCACTTTGCAGGTGATACTCAGGAAATTGAACTTAGTATTCCGGGTGAACATAATATCTTAAATGCTTTAGCTGCCATTGGTATAGCTAGGAGTTTAGATATAAATTGGGAAGAAATTCAAAGAGGTTTAGCTAATATAGAATTGACTGCTATGCGCTTACAAATCGAAGAAGCTCCCCAAGGAGCTAAAATAATAAATGATACATACAATGCTAACCCTTCATCCATGGAGGCGGCTATAAAGGTACTCGTTAGCATGCCGGGCGAGAGAAAAATAGCCGTTCTGGGTGATATGTATGAGCTTGGAATCTATGAAGAATCAGAACATTACCATATGGGACAAATAGCTTACCAAGAGAATGTAGATTTATTAGTGGCTGTAGGTAAGCTTGGGCAACTTATTGGTCAAGGTGCTATTCAATCAGGAATGAAGGCAGAAAAGATCAAATTCTTTAATGATAATATAACCGCATTAGAATATTTAAAGAGGATAATAATTCCCACTGATTTAATACTGGTTAAAGGTAGTAGAGGAATGAAGATGGAAGCAATTGTGCAGGGATTGATGAGGTGAACAAGAGTGAAAGAAGTACTAATAGCATTAATAATCAGTACGGCAGTATGTTTAATTATCGGGCCCTTACTTATTCCAGCCCTAAGACGGTTCAGATTTGGACAAAGTGTGCGTGATGATGGACCTAAAAGGCATTTAGTTAAACAGGGTACCCCCACTATGGGGGGAGTAATGTTTTTTTTCAGTTTAACCTTGGGTACAGTTTTTATCGCTAAAGATAGTTTAGTTACGTATGTCCTATTATTATTTACTTTAGGTTATGGACTTATTGGTTTTATTGATGATTATATTAAAATTATAAAAAAAAGGTCTCTGGGCTTAAAAGCTAGGGATAAGATATTAGGTCAGTTTATATTGGCTAGTATTCTAGCCTGGGTTGCCGTCAATTATTTGGGTCGGGGGACAGATTTAGTAATCCCTTTTTCAGGGAGTAGTCTAAATTTAGGCTGGGCTTATCTGCCTTTTGTTATCTTTATAACTATTGGTACAACCAATGCTGTTAACTTGACTGATGGCTTGGATGGATTAGCCGCTGGGATAACTCTTTTTGTTGCCTTAGGCTATGTTCTTATTGGTTTTACTCAACAACTTTTTAGTATTACTGTTTTTAGTGCTGCCCTAGTTGGGAGCTGTCTTGGTTTTTTGTTTTTTAATGTTTATCCCGCTCGAATATTTATGGGAGATACGGGTTCGCTAGCCTTAGGCGGTGCTATTACAGGTTTGGCTGTTTTAACCAAAACCGAACTTTTACTTCCTATCTTAGGAGCGGTTTACGTTATAGAGACTTTATCGGTTATTATTCAAGTTATTTCTTTTAAGTTAACGGGTCAAAGGGTTTTCTTAATGAGTCCCCTACATCATCATTATGAATTAAAAGGCTGGTCAGAGCAAAAGGTAGTCTTTACCTTTTGGACTGCCGCCGCTATTTTTGTTGTTCTAGGATTAATGGTACATGATTTTACTATTGGGTGAATTTTAAGGGTCAAGTGGCTAGTGGCTGGTGACTGGTGACTAGTAAAGGCGTGTGTCATGAATGTCTAGCTTTTCTTGACGTGCTACCGTGCCATCGTGTCGCTGATTAAGGTAATAAGCTATTGGGTTGAGATATTAGGATGCATCCGATGCAAGTGAAAATTACAGGATGCATCTGCTCAAAGGTCTAGCTCAAGGGATGCATCGACAAATTTCCTAAGCTAACCAAGAATTGTATTAAAATTTATAATCTGTGTTTATGCGTGTGCCCCGAAGGGGCCCGTGGTTAAACACTTGCGTTATGTGTATCTGATTACAGGCAAGGTGACTTTAAAGGTGTTATTACTAGTCACTAGTCACCAGTAACTAGTAACTAAATTTGGGGGTTAAATATATGGACGTCAGAGGTCAAAAGGTTCTGATAATGGGAGCTGCCAGAAGTGGAATCGCTGCTAGCAAATTTTTAAGCGATCATGGAGCTCAGGTGATATTAACTGATGTAAAATCAGGTGATGCTATGAAAAATGTCCAAAAAGAGGTAGAGATTTTAGGAATTAAAACAATTTGGGGTGAGCAGCCCAATGTAAAAAAAATTAATCCTGATTTTATCGTGGTTAGTCCCGGAATACCTTTAACAATTCCACCCCTGGTAGAAGCGGCTCAAAATCAAATTCCCGTTCTTAGTGAATTAGAACTAGCTTATAGATTTACCCGAGCACCAGTTATTGCAGTAACGGGGACAAACGGAAAAACCACTACTACTGCTTTAGTTGGACAGCTTTTTCAAGATAGCGGCAGGAATGTTGTCATAGGTGGTAATATTGGTCTACCCCTTATTTCTTATGTTGAAGAACTGACAGCACAAGATTTAATTGTTGCGGAGGTTAGCAGCTTTCAATTAGAAGGTATTATTGATTTTAAACCGAGGGTTGCCATAATTTTAAATATAACGCCTGACCACTTAGACCGTCATGGAACTATGGATGCTTATAGGTCTATTAAAGCCCAAATTTATAAAAATCAGGAAGAAGAAGATATCCTTATCCTTAATTATGACGATCCTTTAGTAAAAAAATTATCTATCGGGGCTAAAAGTCATGTGATATTTTTTAGCAGGAAGAATAAATTAGAAGAAGGAATATATGTACTTGAGGGTAACCTAGTAATCAATATTGGTGAAGGACCTGTCCCCATTTGTAAACCTGCTGAAATTAGTATTAAAGGTAATCATAATTTAGAAAATGCTATGGCTGCAATTACAGCAGCATATATTTTAGGACTACAGCCTGAGGAGATTAAAAAGACACTTGTTAACTTTCCAGGCGTCCCCCATAGACTAGAATTAGTGACTGAACTAAAGGGCATAAAATTCATAAATGATTCTAAAGGGACCAATCCGGATGCAAGTATAAAAGCATTAGAGGCTTTTAATGAGCCCTTGGTCTTAATAGCTGGCGGCAAGAATAAAGGCAGTGACTTTTTTGAATTTGCGGCGAGAGTAAAAGAAAAGGTTAAAGAATTAGTCTTAGTAGGTGAAGCTGCACCAGAAATAAAAAATGCTGTATTAGAAAAAGGTTTTATTAATATCCATGAAGCTGCTGATTATCAAGAGGCAGTAAAAAAAGCTTACAGTTTGGCGGTTTTAGGAGATATAGTTTTACTTTCACCTGCCTGTGCCAGCTTTGATATGTTTGATAATTTTGAGGAGCGGGGCAATGTCTTTAAGGAACTTGTACTACAATTGAGGGGGTGACAGGGTGAGCTTCAAAAAAAAGCAGCCTGATCTCGTACTTTTTTTGACAACCTTCCTGTTATTGAGTATTGGTGTGATCATGGTTTTAAGTGCCAGCTCCTACCACGCTATGCTTTATTATGATGATCCCTATTATTTTTTGAAAAGGCAGATTAGGTGGTCCGGATTGGGCATTATTGCCATGTTTTTCTTTATGAATTTAGATTATTATAAGACTAAAAAGTTAATTATAACCGGTTTCATCATAAACTTGGTTTTATTAGCTTTGGTTTTAGTTCCCGGTGTAGGAGTTGAGGTTAAAGGATCAAGCAGATGGTTAGGAGTAGGCTCTTTCGTCTTTGCCCCCTCTGAAATTATAAAACTAGCCGTAGTGTTTTTCTTCGCCCGGCTTATGAGTATAAATACAGAGCAGATAAAGAATGTAAAAGGGTTTTTTTCATATTTGCTTATTTTAGCAGTTGTAGCTGGTCTTTTATTGAAACAGCCTGATTTGGGAACTACTATCGCTGTTGCTGGTACCGCATTTTGTATGTTTATTGCTGCTGGGGCTCGAATATCTCATTTAACAGGTTTAGCTATTACAGGGTTGGCGGGTATAGCTGGCTTAATTTACCAAGAGCCCTATCGGTTGAAAAGAATAATTGGATATTTAAAGCCCTTTGAAACAGCTAGTAATGAGGGTTATCAAACAGTACAATCTCTTTATGCATTAGGGTCAGGGTGGCTTTTCGGCATAGGTTTAGGCAATAGTCGTCAGAAGTTTCTATACCTGCCGGAACGGCATACCGATTTTATTTTTGCCATTATTGGTGAAGAGTTGGGTTTTATTGGAATAGTTTTGGTTATTTCACTTTTTTTTCTATTTATTTGGAGAGGCTATCGGATTGCCCTCTATGCGCCTGATCGTTTTGGTTCGTTGCTGGCAGTTGGACTCACTAGTATTATTGCAGTCCAATCAGTTATTAATATGGGAGTAGTGACTGGAGCTCTCCCGGTTACGGGTATTACTCTACCTTTTGTCAGCTACGGCGGTTCGTCCCTAACCATTTCCTTAATAGGTGTAGGGATACTCTTGAATATTTCCAGGTATGCGCAGAAGTGAGTTATGCGTCTATTCGCTTTATCGTCTATTCGTCTATCGTCTAAACAAAAGTGACTAGGAAAGACGTGTTAGCATGAATGTCTAGCTTTCTTGACGTGCCATCGTGCCGCCGATTGATCCTATAAACGAAAAGACGAGTTGACGAACTGACGAACCGACGAAAGAGGTGAATATTAATGAGAGTTCTTTTTGCGGGTGGGGGGACAGGCGGTCATGTTTATCCTGCCCTTGCTTTAGCTAAAAATATTGTAAATAATGGGGGAGAAGTCCTTTATGTAGGGACCAGTAGAGGCCTAGAAGCTAAAATTGTTCCGGAAGCAGGCATACCTTTTCGAATTATTGAGGTTGAAGGCTGGCAGCGCAAGTTCTCTTGGCAGACTTTGCGGGTTGGTCTAAAAGCCTTGCAGGGTGGCACTCAGGCTTTAAATATAATAAAGAAATATAATCCTCAGCTAATAGTTGGTACAGGGGGTTATGTATGTGGCCCTGTAGTTTTAGCAGGGTCTCTTTTGAATATCCCTACTGTTATTCACGAACAAAATGCTTTGCCAGGGTTGACTAATAAAACACTGGCTAGGCTTGTAAATAAAATTATGATTACTTTTCCTGAATCAGAAAAATACTTCTCTGACACTAGAAAAGTAGTTTTAACTGGTTTACCCGTTAGAGAAGAAATTTTCCAGGTAACTAGGGAGGAAGCTTTAAAGCATTTTAAACTAGAAACCGGAAAATTAACTTTACTGGTAAGTGGAGGAAGTAGAGGGGCAAAAAGCATAAATAATGCTTTTTTAGCTATTTATCCTCAGCTTTTAAAGATGCCAAATCTGCAGATTATTCATGTTACTGGAGAACAGGGTTATAATGAAATGGTTCAGCAGTTGGCCTTCAAAGGTATAAATGTGGAAGAATATGGAAATGTTATTCTCAGACCATATATTTATGAAATGGAGTATGGGCTTAACGCTGCTGATTTATGTGTTGGCCGGGCGGGTGCGACATTTATTGCAGAGATAACAGCAATAGGCCTACCTGCAATTTTGATTCCTTATCCATTTGCAGCAGAAAATCATCAAGAATATAATGCGCGTTCCTTAGTAGAAAGGGAGGGTGCACAAATGCTGTTAGATAAAAATTTAAACGGAAAAAACCTTTTAGAGGCAATAAACAATTTGATAGGTAATCTTCAATTTTTAAAGAAAATGTCGATAAATACAAAAAAAGCAGGAAATCCTGATTCAATGGCGAAAATAATGAAAGTTCTAGAAGAGGTAGCAACTATTAGGAAGTAATATTTTAATAAAATGCAAGCATTAATTATTGGATAAGATGTTAATTGATGGAATTTAAATAGGTGCAATAAATATTATTTAGTTTTACTTTTTCTAGCATATTATCCGGGTAAAATTTTGTTTATACTATTAATGATCGGCAGCCAATTTAAGGCTGCTCTTTACTAAAAACTTGGACAAGTTTACATGTAGTAACATAATTTACTAGTCTTGCATATAAAGTAAAGAACATAACCCGCTTTAGGTTTTTCTTTATTTGCACTAGAATGGCTGGAAGGAGTTGAAGGACTTTGACCTTTAATAAACGGGAATGGATTCATTTTATTGGTATTGGTGGTGCCGGAATGAGTGGTATTGCTAAAGTTCTTTTAGATTTGGGTTACAAAGTATCAGGCTCAGATTTAAATATGACTGATACCACAAAACGGCTTCAAGAAAATGGTGCCTTGGTTTACTCCGGGCATAGAGCAGATAATGTGGTAGAGGGTGTAGATACTGTAGTAGTTTCGACTGCAATACCTGGAGAAAATGAGGAAGTTAAGAAAGCCCAAAAATTAAATATCTCTGTAATTCAAAGAGCGGAGATGCTTGCAAAATTAATGCAAAATCAAAAAGCAATCTGTATCGCTGGAGCCCATGGTAAAACTACAACTACATCCATGATTGCCTTGGTACTGGAAAAAAATAATTTTGACCCAACGGTAGTAGTTGGAGGAGAGCTAAATGATATCGGCGGAAATGCTAAATTGGGAAGAGGTGAATATCTGGTCGCAGAGGCCGATGAAAGTGATGGTTCTTTCCTTAAGCTTTTGCCATGGTCGACAGTAATTACAAATATCGAAGATGACCACTTAGACCATTACGGATCACTAGAAAATATTATTCAGGCATTTAATGAATTTGTTGACTTAGGAGGGCCAACCGGGTTTTCTGTATTATGTGTGGATAATCCATATGTTAAAGAGCTTGCTAAGCATGTTCCCGGTAAGCTTATTACTTATGGATTAACGGAGAGTGCTGATTATACAGCCCGGGATATTGTCTATGAAGGGCTAGTGACTAAGGCACAAATTTATTATAAAGAAAATTTTATTGGAGAATTGGAACTTAATGTGCCTGGTAAGCATAATATAAGTAATGCACTAGCAGCCATAAGTGTAGGCGGCGAATTTGGCATAGAAAACTCGGAGATACTCAAGGCTTTAAAGAGTTTTCAAGGAGTACAACGACGTTTTCAATTGATCGGAAAGGTCAATAACATTCAGATTGTCGACGACTATGCCCATCACCCAACAGAAATTAAAGCAACCCTGCTTGCAGCAAGGAACAGCCATAACGGAAGAATTATCGCTATTTTTCAACCCCACAGGTATACAAGGACTAAATTTTTAGCCAAAGAATTTGGTCAAAGCTTTATAATGGCGGATAAATTGATTTTGGATGAGGTATATTCAGCAGGTGAGAAACTGATTCCAGGAGTAACAACACAAAATATAGTTGAAAACCTTCCAGCAGAAACAGATGTAGCATATTTTAAAGAGTACAAAGATATCATGAACTATTTAGCTTCAATTGTTAAGCCGGGAGATTTAGTAATTACTCTCGGGGCAGGAAATATCTGGCGGGTTGGAGTTGACCTAGTTGATATTCTCTTGAAAGAAAAGGAAGCTTTAGCCTCAGTTTAGAGAGGGAATTATTATGAACCTACATAAAATTGCCCAGTCTTTAAAGAGAGAAGTAAAGGGAAGTATAAATGTATCGGAATCCATGAGCCAGCATACCACTTGGCGTATTGGAGGGCCTGCCGATATATTTTTCACTCCAATAGATTGGGAAGATTTAGCGAAGGCTTTGAAATTTGCTAATTTTGAAAAGCTTCCGATTACTATAATCGGCGGAGGCTCCAACCTTTTAGTAAAAGATGAAGGTATTCGCGGTCTAGTTATTAATATATGCGGCTTAAAGAAATTAAAAATAAATGGAGAAGAAGTTAGTGCACAAGGGGGAGTTAAGCTTCCTTACTTAGCTAGTCAGGTTGCCCTTAAAGGATTAACAGGCTTGGAATTTGCAGCAGGTATTCCTGGTACCGTAGGAGGAGCAATAGTAATGAATGCTGGAGCCCACGGGAGCAGTATGTCAGATGTGATTGTCAGTGTGGTTGCTTTGGATTATCGAGGTAGGCTTTGCCATTATAATACACGTGACTTGGGCTTTACGTATAGGTCTAGCAAGCTAAAGTCAGATAAATGGATCGTAATTGAAAGTAATCTAAAATTACAGCTGGGGAATCCTGTGGAAATTAAAAATAAAATAAAGGAAAACCTTGCTTTTCGTAAAGCAAACCAGCCTTGGGAATACCCTAATGCTGGTAGTGTTTTTAAAAACCCGCCCGGTGATTCTGCCGGTAGGTTAATCGAAACTGTTGGCGCAAAGGGCTGGCAAATAGGAGGGGTAGAGGTTTCCCACAAGCATGCTAATTTTTTTGTCAACATGAAAGGGGCTTCTTGTAGGGATGTTTTAGCTTTAATAGAAAAAGTTCAAAGAGAAGTTTATCAAAAATTTAATATATTACTCGAACCAGAGATACTGGTTTTGGGGGGCTGAAAGTGGAGAAATATATAATCATGGGCGGGAATCCTCTTTCTGGTTCTGTACGAATAAGTGGTGCTAAAAATGCTGTTTTGCCTATATTAGCAGCTTCACTCCTTTCTTCAGGTCTAACTGTGATATATGATGTACCAAGACTACGTGACGTTCAGGTGATGAAAGAGGTATTGGACTTTTTAGGTTGTTCTATTGAGTGGTCAGGTTCAACCATGAAAATTGATGGTTCTAAAGTAAATTCCATTGAGATATCGGATTTTCTAATGCGTAAAATGCGGGCTTCTAATCTAGTTATGGGTCCGCTTTTAACAAAATTTGGTTTTGCAAAAGTAAGCTTTCCTGGGGGCTGTGCTATTGGTTCACGGCCAATGGATTTGCATTTAAAAGGTTTAAGTGTAATGGGAGCTGTCATTGAGGAGAAATTCGGATTTATTGAGGCATCAGCACCAAAAGGGCGTTTAAAAGGCGCGGAAATTTGTTTTGATTTTCCTAGTGTTGGTGCAACAGAAAATTTAATGATGGCAGCGGTTTTAGCTGAAGGTAAGACCGTTATATCTAATGCTGCTAAAGAGCCGGAAATAGTAGATTTACAAAAGTTTTTAAATAATATGGGTGCCAGGATCAGCGGTGCAGGTACTGATGTAATTGTTATCCAAGGTGTTGACAAATTGTCTGCTGCAGAGCATACCGTTATTCCGGATCGTATTGAGGCGGGTACTTTTATGGCGGCAGCGGCTATTACCGGAGGTAATATTAAGATCGAAAACATTCATTTGAGGCAGATGGAAGCCATAGTTGCTAAATTAAGAGACATGGGAGTTAAATTATTTGAAGAAGAATATGGGGTAAGGGTGATTGGTCCAGATGCTTTAAAACCGGTAGATATAAAGACAATGCCGTATCCAGGCTTTCCAACAGATATGCAGCCTCAAATGATGGCACTCTTATCAATTGCTCAAGGAACGAGTATTATCAGTGAAAATATCTTTGAAAACCGCTATAAGCATGTAGATGAGCTGCGGCGAATGGGAGCAGACATAAAAGTCGAAGGGAGAATTGCTGTCATTAAAGGTAAGAATAAAGGCAGTCTAAGTGGGACATTTGTCAATGCTTCAGATTTGCGGGCTGGTGCGGCCTTGGCAATAGCTGGCTTAGGTGCGGAGGATGCAACTATTGTTGATTCCATATATCACATTGACAGAGGATACGAAAACTTTGAACAAAAGCTTCGGGGTTTAGGCGCAAAAGTAATTCGAGTAACTGAAACAAACCGGAGATTAGAGAAATAGATGTCCCTAACGGGACAGGTTAAGGCTAAGGCTAAGAAAAAGTATTTCTCAACCTCAACCTAGCGAAGCGAAACCTTAACCTATGAATTTAGAACTGTAGCACAGAAAAACCTGCATCGCAGGCTTTTCTTAAAAGGAAACCTTGGACAAGTTATAGCTCCCTTTGCTATAATTGGTTGAGGGATTTTTATTTTTTGGCAAAATAGGGTGAAACAGGATGAAGGTTGCAAAAATGGATAGTTACAGAAAAGTAAGAAAAAGTAAGAATAATTATAAGATTCCAATCCCTTTCATTTATATTTTTTTGGTGGCAGTGGGTATGTATTTCTTTCTTCATTCGCCGTTCTTTACTATTGAAAATATAAATGTTACAGGAAATCACCTCCTTGATACTGAAAAAATATTAATACTAAGTCAAGTCAATACAGGTCAAAATTTAATAAAGATTGATAAAAAAGAGATAATTAAGAGGATATCGGTGCATCCTTTTGTAGAAAACGTAGAGATCAAACGGGCGTTACCCGATACCTTGAAGATTCATGTTTTAGAGCGTAAGCCAGTTGGCCTTTTAGTTTGCACAGACGGCTTTATACAGGTAAGTAAGGACGGGGTTTTCTTAGCCTTAATTCATGATATTGGTGAATATACCCTCCCGGTAATAAGTGGGGTTGATTTAGAACAGTTACCGGGTCCGGGTCAAGTAATAAAAAATGATGAGTTAAGTTTAGCTTTAGGTATTATTGCCGAAAGCCCCCAGGAACTGTTGAATGACATTGTCGAACTAAACATTGAAAACAAGGGGCATATACTTGCTTATACTCTAGACGGAATTGAAATTCGCTTAGGCTCTCTGGAAAACATTTCAGAAAAGCTCGATGATTTGAAACATATCTTGGAGGATTTTAATAAGATAGGCTTTGATGATAGCAATATTGAATATATTGATCTCCGTTTTTCAGGACCACCAGTGATTAAAAGAAAATAATAGAGAAATATTTAAGTACTAAAAAAAAGGAAAAATCTCAAGTAACGTGGAATTTAAGGTTTAGAAAACCTGAACTAATTATTAATTTAATATTATTTGTTACGTTAGGAAGAAAGGGGTTGTTAGCTTCATGCTAGAATTTGATGTAGATATCCACCAGTTTGCGCAGATAAAAGTAATCGGTGTTGGTGGCGGTGGTAGTAATGCAATAAATAGAATGATAGCAGCCGGTTTAAAGGGTGTGGAGTTTATTGCTGTCAATACTGATGCTCAAGCACTATACCTTTCCCAAGCGGAGGTAAAAATTCAGATAGGTACTAAGCTTACCAGAGGATTGGGAGCTGGAGCTAACCCCGAAATTGGTAAAAATGCTGCTGAAGAAAGTAGAGATGAGTTATTAAAAGCCCTAAAAGGTGCAGATATGGTATTTGTTACTGCCGGTATGGGTGGTGGTACTGGTACTGGTGCAGCTCCTATAGTGGCCGAGGTCGCAAAAGAAATTGGAGCTTTAACTGTTGGAGTAGTTACTAAACCGTTTACTTTTGAGGGGAAGAAACGTTCTCAGCAGGCTCAGACTGGTGCAAATAATCTCAAGGAAAAAGTAGATACGTTAATTACTATTCCAAATGACCGTTTACTTCAGGTTGTTGATAAGAATACTTCCATTAATGAAGCTTTCCGAATTGCCGACGATGTTTTGCGTCAAGGGGTTCAAGGTATCTCGGACCTAATAGCTGTCCCCGGGCTTATCAATTTGGACTTTGCTGATGTTAAAACTATAATGCATGATACCGGCTCCGCCTTAATGGGAATTGGCACCGCTAAAGGGGAAAACAGGGCTGTTACTGCTGCCCGTAATGCAATATCTTCTCCTTTATTGGAAACCTCCATAGAGGGCGCTAAAGGTGTACTTTTGAATATTACCGGTGGTGCAGGTTTAAGCCTATTTGAGGTTAATGAAGCTGCGGAAATAATTGCAGATGCAGCTGATCCTGAAGCAAATATTATTTTTGGAGCCGTTATAGATGAAAACTTGCAAGATGAGATCAGGGTCACTGTTATTGCTACAGGTTTTGACCAACCAAGGCCTAAAGCTGAAGAAAGGATTCCGATCAAGAACTTCCCCAACGAAGACTGGACAATTCCTGAATTTTTACGGAGAAGATAGTAAAAGCCCTTGGAATTTCCAAGGGCTTTTTTAGTAATAGCTAGTTTTGAATTTCTTTTTCATATCTATATTATAGCTTAGTTTATAATATGTTTATTATGGATGGATAGACCTAAGCATGTTATTAGAAAGGAATATTACATGAATAGTACATTTGTTTTAACCTTAATAGTATTAGTTGCTTCAACTTTACAAGCAGGAACAGGCTTCGGATTTGCTATGATTGCTACCCCGCTTTTACTTATAATATTTCCACCCCATGATGCGATCCAGTTAAATATTATTCTTTGTTTATTGATCAGTATCATTATGACTTATAAAATTCGTAATGAAGTAAATAAAGAAATGCTAATACGATTAATAAAAGGCAGCTTAATTGGAGCTTTACCGGGATTTTTTATTTTTCTTTTTCTTGATGTTCAACCACTAAAGATTTTTGTGAGTATATTAATCCTTGCCTTTTCAGCTTTATTAATGGCTAATATTAATATTAAAGAGAGCAATGTCAGAGGAGTAATAACAGGGGTATTATCGGGGATACTGACTACAAGCATAGGTATGCCAGGACCTCCTTTATTAATATATTTTGCAGGAGCCAGAATAGAGAAGGCTGTTCTGCGTAGTACTACAATGGCATATTTTGTATTTATATATTCGGTAAGCTTATTACTTCAATTAACAATGCACAATATTGCAAAGAATATTTGGATATCAACTCTATGGTCGATTCCATTTTTGTTAATTGGAATTTATCTGGGCGAAAGGCTATTTATGAAATTAGATCAGCAACTCTTTTATAAGATTATATATTGGTTGTTAGTATTAACAGGTATATATCTACTAATTACAACTATAGGAAATTTATAAACTAGTACTGAGTTTTCAGTAGAAAATAAACGGTTCCAATTTTAGGGGCCGTTTTTAATTATGCTTTTTTTATAAAGTGTAGATTGTCAAAATAGTGCAACTATAAGTAAAAATTATGCAAAGGACAAAAATAACTAATGAAGAAAATCTTTATAGAAGAGTTAATTATCTGTCTTAGCTTGGAGGTGGCTAAAGAATAAATTATTTCAATTTAAAAAAGGAGGAAATGATAAATTGAAGACAAGTGTAATTACAACGGACATTTTAATAATTGGCGGCGGTAGTGCAGGAATAATGGCTGCTCTTCGTGCCAAAGAAGCAAATCCCGACCAAAGGGTAGTGGTGTTTGAAAAAGGGCATATGAAATATAGCGGCTGTATACCTAGAGGTATGGATGCTTTAAATATTGTTACAGTACCAGGAGTTGCTACGCCAGAAGATTATGTTGATGATGCAGTATATGGTTGTGAAGGGGTTCTCGATGAAGGACCCAGCTATGAAATGGCTAAAAGAAGTTGGCCTTTAATGCAAAAGCTCATTGAATGGGGAGTAAACTTCCCTAAGTATGATGGGGAATACGAAGTAGTAAAAGCCCATGCAAAAAAAGGTTATACCGTGACTATGAAGGAACCAAATTTAAAAACAATTTTGTATGAAAGATTACAGAAAACTGATTGTATAGTTTTAAACCGCACTATGGCTTTAGAACTTATTGTTGAAGATGGTAGGATCGCTGGAGCTATTGGAATGAATGTTCGCACAGGAGAGATAATTATTTGTAATGCAAAAGCGGTAATTGTTTCCTCTGGAGGTTGTGCGAGGTTTGGTTTACCACCGAATGGATATCTTTATGGTGTCTATGATTGCCCTGCAAATACAGGCGATGGTTATAACCTGGCATATCGTGCTGGTGCAGAGTTAACAGGGCTCGAATATACCCTCCATTATTATATTATAAAAGATATTAGCTCACCCCTGCTTTACATTACTCTTACTAGGGGTGCTCAATTACTTAATGCCTTTGATGAAAGGCTGGATTTTGGACATCCTTCTATTAAGTCTATTATAAAAGAACACACTGATGGAAAAGGGTATTCTCGAATTAGAATGAGCCATCTATCTGAAGAGAAAATCAAGAGCATTGAAGAGATTCTATTTACAACTGAAAAACCTGCCTGTGAAAGATTCTTTGAAGGCCGTGGTATTAACTTCCGGGAAAGTGATATCGAGCTTGGCCCAACAGAAACCTATTTATGTGGTGGTCATGGTATTACAGGCATTGTAGTTAATGAAAAAGCGGAAGCTTCTATTCCTGGTTTGTATGCTGCAGGTGATGTTGCTAACGTAGGTAGAGGACACTTATCCGGTGCATTTGTTTTCGGCGAGATTGCAGCTGAAACGGCATCTGAGTATGTAAAATCTGTTAGCAATGAGCAGGCTAATTCTACAGTTTATATTGATTCAATAAAAGAGAAAATTGAAAAATGGCAGAATACAGAAGCAGAAGTATCTATAGAAGAATTTGAGTATAAGACTCGAAGATTAATTGGTGAATTTTTAACAGCTCCCAAAAACGAATATAAGTTAAACCGTGGGATTGAAACAATGCAGGGTATGCAAAAAGAGTTATTTGAAAAGATTAGGGTAAATAGAGTACATGATCTGGTCAAGGCCTTCGAAGTAGAAAGTATCATATCCTGTGGAATTCTTTCCGCAACAGCCTCTAGGGAGCGGAAAGAAAGCAGATGGGGTTCATGGCATTATCGTTCCGATTATCCTACTAAAGATGATAATAATTTTCAAAAGCTTCTAATTGTTAAGAAGGATGGAAATACAAACTTACCTTCAGTGACAGCTCGTGAGCCTCAAAAAGTTTTAAATGTAGCTTCTGATTTTGAAGGGAGGGTATCTGTCCATGAGTAATATTTTAGAAGTATTGGCCCAAAATATCAAGGTTGATAAAGATAAGTGCGTCTTTTGTGGGAAATGTGTAGATGTTTGTATTATTGATAACCTGCGTATGAAGCTTGCACCTTGCCGGAAAGCGTGTCCGTTAGGACTAAACTGTCAAGGCTATGCAAAACTGATAGCTCGGGGCGAAGAAGAACAAGCTCTCGAAATAATAGGTGAACAATTACCCTTCCCCGGAATTTTAGGCAGAATATGCCATCATCCTTGCGAAACTGAGTGTAATCGTAATGAAGTAGACGGTAGCGGGGTTGCCTTAAGGGTTTTAAAGAGATATTTGGCTGATAATAATGAATTAGTTTTAAAGGATATTGAGCCTCAAAAAGAGTTAGATGAAAAAGTGGCAGTTATCGGTGGTGGTCCGGCGGGAATTATGGCGGCTTACACCCTAAGAACAAAGGGGTATCAGGTAACGGTTTATGAAGCTGCTAGTAAATTAGGTGGTATGCTTTCTAGCTGTATACCAGAATTTCGTTTGCCCGAAGCTGTAGTACAAAGGGAAACTTCTCTATTAAGCAAAATGGGCGTACAAATTATCTATAATACTAAAGTTGGAAAAGACATTAGTGCTGACGAAATTACCGAAAAATATCATGCAGTTATTGTAGCAACAGGAACACAGGCTGCTAAAAAACTTGGATTAGCTGAAGAGGATTCAAAAAATATCTTTAACGCTTTAGATTATTTAAAACAAGCTAAACAAAATAAGAGAGACTTTAATATAGGCAAAAAAGTTTTGGTTATCGGTGGAGGAAATACCGCCCTAAATGTTGCTCAGAGTGCCTACAGGTTTGGTGCAGAAGAAGTTAGAATGGTTTGTTTAGAAAATTGTCAAAACATGCCCGCATATAAATGGGAAGTGGCTGATGCATTAGAGGAAGGCATTATAATTGAGTATGGCTGGGGACCAAAGAATTTTGTAGTAGAAGAAGGTCAAGTAAAAGGCGTTGAATTTAAACGCTGTTGCTCGGTATTTGACAGTGAAGGTAAGTTTGCTCCTTTGTTCTCTGAAGGTGAAAGTCAAGTATTTGCTGCCGATGCTGTAATAATTGCTGTTGGACAGGAAATGGAGTCAGATTTTAATTTTGGTAGTGTGGAAATTGAGAAAGGGTTCGTAGTTACCGACTCAGTAACAAAGCAAACTTCTATAACTAAGGTATTTGCGGCTGGTGATGTGACAGTAGGTCCTAAATCAGTGGCTGACGCTATGGCCCAAGGACGGGAAGCAGCCATATCTGTTGAACGCTATCTACAAAAGATTCCATTAGAATTTGACCGTGACCCCTTAGCCTCCTGTGATTTGGAATTTGATGTGGATTTATCCCAGGCGGAGGCAATCCCGCGGGTAATTGCATGCAAAATGGAAGGCAAAGAACGGGCTAGCTTTGCGGAACTTGAAAAGGGTATAACAAAAGAGCAAGCTCTGACGGAGGCTAAACGCTGTCTATCCTGTGGTGAACCATATGGTAAATTTAGAACATGTTGGTCTTGCCTGCCTTGTGAAGTGGAATGTCCCCAAGAAGCACTTTATGTTAAAATACCATATTTAATGAGATAAGTGGAAAGTAAGGAATATTTTCTTTGAGAAATTTGCGACTATGATTTTATTCTTCTAGTTTATTTACTTACCGGGATACATCCTGGTAAGTAAATAATTAGAGAGGAGGGGACAATTTGGCTGGCGTTAATAAAATCCTAGATTTGTTAGAAAAGTTTGCGATATGGGGGAGCATTGTTTCATTTACTATTATGATCTTTATGGGAATTATGCAAGTTTTATTTAGATATGTATTTGATAGCTCCTTATATTTTACCGAAGAACTAGCCCGTTTTATGTTTGTTTGGGCAGTTTTCTTGGCTTCTGCTGTCTGTTCTAGAAGGAAAATTCATGCTGCTATCGAGCTTTTTGTCAGTTGGATGCCAAAAAAGCTAAGAAAAGTAGTTATGATTATATCTTCAACTTTTACTATTTTCTTCTTCGCTCTAATTTTCGTTAAAGGTATAGAGATAACTATAATTACTTGGGGTCAAGCCTCCCCCGCTTTAGAAGCTCCTATGGGTTTAATTTACTTAGCCATACCAGTCGGTGGTTTATTAATGTTAATTTTTACAATAGAGAATCTATATTGTGAGATTATGGAATCTTCCCAGTCAGAAACTGAGGGGAAGGTGACAGAATGGTAAATTTTGCGCTTTTTGGTTCCATGTTTCTTTTAATGATTATTAGAGTACCTATTGCAATTTCTTTAGGATTAGCAAGCATTGTGGGATTAACTCTTATGGGAGATATCCCTTTAATTATTGTTGTTCAGAGAATGTTTACCAGTAATGATTCCTTCCCACTTTTAGCTGTACCCTACTTTATGTTGGCTGGAGAACTAATGACCGCTGGCGGAGTTTCTAAAAGATTGGTAAGGTTTGCCGCCTCTTTAGTTGGGCATTTCCGCGGTGGCTTAGGTGGCATATCAATTTTAGCATCAGCCTTTTTTGCTGCACTTTCCGGGTCTAATGCTGCAACAGTTGCGGCTATCGGTGCCGTTATGATTCCTTCAATGAAAGAAAAAGGATATCCCGAGGGTTATACTGCAGCTACGATAGCAGCAGCCGGTGTAACGGGAATGATTATTCCACCTAGTATCTTAATGATACTTTACGGTGTTGTTGCCGGCATATCTATCGGGGATTTATTTATAGCAGGCTTTGGGCCAGGATTATTAATCTGTATCAGTATGATGTTTGTGAATTGGTTTATCTGTAGAAAACAAAATTTCAGTGTTGAGAAATGGCATGGAAGTTCTGAAATTATAAGCAGTTTTAAAGATGCAGTTTGGGCTCTCTTGATGCCTGTAATTATCTTAGGTGGTATTTATGGAGGTATATTTACCCCTACTGAGGCTGCGGCCATAGCTGCTCTCTATGGGTTTATCATCGGATTTTTTATCTACAAAGAATTAACTTTAAAAAAATTGCCGGAAATTATCTTGAAGTCTGCATTGTCAACTGCTGTAGTAATGCTGGTTATGAATACTGCCGGATTATTTGGCTGGGTAATTACAGCTAATCAATTACCTCAAGCATTAGCAGTCAAAATGTCAGCAGTTTCGGGTAGTCACATAGTTTTTCTGTTATTAGTCAACTTAATGTTAATAGTGGTTGGTTGTTTTATGAACGCTGCTGCGGCTATACCGATTTTTGCCTCAATTTTACTTCCAGCTGCCGCGAACTTTGGAATCGATCCCTTATTATTTGGCATTATTATGGTCGTCAATTTAAGTATTGGCACAATAACTCCGCCTTTGGGTGTAGACCTTTTTGTCGCATCAACAATTAGTAAAGTTTCTTTAGAAGAAATAATTGGAAAAATTTGGCCATACATTATTATTGTAATTATTGATTTAATGATGATAACTTACTATCCACCTATAAGTATGTTTCTGGTTAGGTTACTCTCCTAAGAAATACTATTTTATATGGGGGTGAAGAATGAAGAGCACAGTTGATGGTATATATAAACTTGCCGAGCATGCGGCAAACACTTCTATGAAAGAAATACCGGAAAGTGTTTTAGAAATAACTGAAACCCTTTTTCTGGACACAATGGGCTGTATACTTGCTGGAAGTAGTGCGGAAGGTGTATCAGAACTAAAAAAGATAATGGATTATTGGGGTGGAAACAAACAATCTACCGTATTTTGCCATGGAGCAAGAACAAGTGCTCCTGAGGCTGCATTTTTAAACTCTGCTATGTGTCACGGAAATGATTTTGATGATACCCATGATAGAGCAGTAAATCACGGATGCGTAACTATTGTACCTGCTCTTATTGCTGCCTGTGAAGCAGTACACCCTGCAAGAGGTTCTGGAGATAATGAGTCATTCCCATCTCGTATAATTAGTGGCAAGGAATTTATTGCAGCCCTTGCTGTAGGACTTGATGTTTCAAACAGGTTGGGCATGGCTTTTATTCCATATTTACACACCGGCTGGCTGCCTACTACATTATGGGGACCCTTTGGTTGTGCTGCAGCTTGCGGAAGGATTTTAAAGCTTGATACACAAAAAATGCTAGATGCCTTCGGTCTTGCCTATTCTCAAATACATGGAAATAGGCAGGCACTAGTGGATGGGAAGTTGGCAAAGCGGATACAGCCAGGCTTCAGTGCTTCTATAGGGGTAAAATCTGCATTTTATGCAGCAATGGGTATAACCGGAGCTGAAAACATTATAGATGGTAATTTTGGAATACCCACACTTTACACTCAAGGTAAAATTGACAGTGATTATCTTTCGAAAGATATTGGAAAGCTTTATGAAACAAGCAATGTGAGTATTAAACCTTATCCTTGCTGCAGATGCAGCCATCCTGTGATAGATGCAGCCTTGAAGGCAAAAGAAGAACATAATGTAAGATGGGAGGACATAGAAGAGGGGACTATATACCTGCCTCCAACTTCTATGGGTCAAATAGGTAATAAATTTACCATACGTGACAATCCTACTGTTGATGCCCAATTTAGTGCTCAGTATACTGCATCTTTAGTATTCATAAAAGGCAGACCAAGAATTGAGGACTTTAAAAAGGAAAATATAATTGCTAGAAAAGATATTACAGCCTTAGTATCTAGGTTTAAAATCATAGAATTCGAAAAAGACAAATCAGGAATTACTCCAGTGAGGTTAAATTTAAAGCTAAGAAACGGCAAGGAGTTATCAGTTATAGTTGAAAAGCCCAAAGGAAGCAGTGACAACCCTCTTACCCACGAAGAGCTCGTTTTTAAATTTAATGACTGCTTGGATAATTCTATAAGAGAATATGCCCAAGAAGAAAGGCAACAGATATTACAGGCAGCAAGTAGCATTACACTTGCAGTAGATGTATGTGAAATAATAAAGCTTTTTAATGGAGAGGGGTGATTATAGGTCCTAGTCTGGGGCTTTAGATCCAATTAACCATAATCAATAAAAGGGAGGTTTATTATGAAAAAACGTTTAATTAGTATCATCCTGATTTTGGGGTTACTTCTCACTATGTCTCTGGGAATTACCGGCTGCAGCACTGAAAAGAAAGAAGAGCCAAAAGCAAATGCACCAACTGAGCAAAAACCTGTGGAAAAAATAACAATAAAACTGGGTCACCCCTATGATGAAAAACAGCCTTTACACCAAGGGACAGTAAAATTTGCAGAGATAGTTGCTCAAAAAACCAATGGTAATGTCGAAGTACAGATTTTCCCTAATAGTACTCTAGGAAGCTCCAGAGATTTGGTCGAGGGATTGGAATTAGGGACAATTGATATGGGTTTAGTACCTACCACAAATGTGGCATCCTTTTATAAGCCTATAGATATTTACTATTTCCCATTTATATTCCGCGATAAGGAGCACGCTTATAAGGTTGCTGATGGTCCAGTAGGCCAAAAGCTCAATGCTGGATTATTAGCTAGTAAAGGTATTAGAACCCTAGCTATGTTTGAAAGTGGCTTTAGAACAATTACCAACTCTAAAAAACCTATTCATACTCCTGAAGATTTTGCTGGTATTAAGATGAGAATAGTAGATAGCCCTATCAATTTAGCTACATTTAAAGCATTAGGTGCAAACGGCAGCCCAATGGCAATAAGTGAAGTATTTACAGCATTACAGCAAGGCACAGTGGATGGGCAAGATAACCCAATAGGAAACGTCTACTCGTACCGCTATTATGAAGTTCAGAAGTATATTACTCTAACCGGACATCAATGGGCGGGGATTATGTTAATGATCAATGATAAACTCTGGAATAAAGTACCTGCTGAATATCAGGGAATAATTGCTGAAGCAGCAAAAGAGGCTGAAGCTTGGCAAAGAAAAGAAATAAATGCCAGAGAAGGCGAATTCCTGGAAACCATGAAGAAAGCAGGTTTGGAAGTAACCGAGCTTACACCTGAACAAAAAGCTAAATTCCAGGAGAAAATGAAAGCTGTTTGGACTGAATTCCAAGATAGTGTTGGTAAAGACATAGTTGAAGCTGTAGTAAATACAAAATAATATTAAGCAGGGCCCTGCAGATTAATCTGCAGGGCTTGTTAATAACAATAAAGGATTTCTTTTTTATTTATAGAATAAAATAATATGTGCTTTTAGCACAGTAGCATTAGGACGGTGTACTATGCAGACAAGAGGAACTGAAATAGAACAACTTCAGGAAAAAATTGAAAAGTTGGAGTTTTTATTAGCTCAAACGGAAATTAAAAGCCTAGAAAACCAAATAAAACCCCATTTCCTCTTTAACACCCTAAATTTAGTTGCCCGTCTGATATATTTAGATAAGAGCCAAGAGTCCTTGGAAGTTGTTTATGCTTTATCAAAACTCTTACGCTATGCTATGGAAAAGAAGGAACTAGTCAGACTTCGTGATGAAGTGCAATATACCAAAAACTACCTATTCATACAACAAAGCCGCTATGGCGAACAGTTAAAATACAAGCTGGACATTTCTCAAAATATATTAAGCTGTCTAATTCCCACGTTAGCTTTACAACCTTTAGTTGATAATGCAATTAAACATGGACTAGAACCTAAAGGTGGAGGGTCTATTACTATTTACGGTAGGCTAAAGGATAAAAATGTAGTTCTGAAGGTTATTGATGATGGAATAGGAATCGAAGATGGAAAGAATACCCTAAACGATTATACTGAAAAATCCGCTTCGATGGGAACAGGCATAAAGAATATTAAAAAGCGACTGCATTTTTATTATGGAGATAATTTTGAGTTGAACATCGTTTCCCAATTTAAAGTTGGTACGGAAGTTACAATCATTTTACCATTCGAATCTGATGCGGAAGATAAATTTATTCCCGCATTCTGGTTTAATAAATAGGTGATATATTATGAAGCTTTTGATTGTTGATGATGAAATAATTGAAAGAGAAGCCCTTAAGCACTTTTTTAAAAGTAATGACTTAGGAATAGAAGTAGTGGGGGAAGCTTCCAATGGCCTGCAGGCAATAGAGCTAAATCAAGCTTTTCAGCCTGATATTATCACTATGGATATTCGTATGGGTATATTAGATGGTCTAAAAGCTACAGAATGTATTAAAAGAGATAACCCACAAGTGGAAATATTAATTTTAACCGCTTTTGGGTTATTTGAATATTCACAGCAAGCAATTAAAAATAGAGTGTTTGATTATCTATTAAAGCCTGTTGAAGAAAAAGAATTAATAAATGCAATTGAAAAGGTAAAAAAACATATTAATTCAAAAATAAAGCCATTACAGGTCAATCAAAGAGCCAAACTATTTGACTTCTGGTTAAATCAAGACACAGTAGAATATAAAAAGAATGATGAGCTATTTAAGGATAATCGTATTTCCAAGATTGTTAACTATATTATGGATAATTTAGAAAAGGACCTTACCTTAGAAATATTAGCTTCTCTGGTTCATATAAATACCAGCTATTTAAGTCGTTTATTTAAATCTACCACAGGTGTAACTTTAAGTAACTTTATTCTTGAAGCTAGAATTGAAAAAGCAAAGTTCCTTCTAATAAATCAACGAAAAAAACCATTGAAAGTTATTGCGGAGGAAGTTGGGTTTACAAATATTCATCATTTTTCCAATACCTTTAAAAAGCTTGAAGGCATCACACCAACAAACTACCGTTCAACGGGGAAAGGGGCGGTCTAATTGAAACTACAGCAAATAACAGTTAATACAGACTTATTGATCATCGGAGGCGGTTGTGCCGGTTCGATGGCTGCTATATGTATTAAAGAAGCTGCTCCTAATTTGAATGTTTGTATAATGGAAAAAGGACACATTAAGCGAAGCGGTTCTGTAACAATGGGTATGGATGCGCTGAATGTTGCTGTGATTCCTGGTATTTCAACACCCGAAGAATATCTAGAAACGTTGAAGAAAAAGTGCTGGGGTATAATTGATTATTTGCCTAATTATACTCTCGCCCAAAGAAGCTTTGAACTTCTAAAAACTCTAGAAAGCTGGGGTGTATTCTTCCCAAAAAGTGAAGACGGTAATTATAATATTATGCAAGTTGATACTAGTGGGAAGTTTTGTGTGGCTATGGATGAACCGGATTTAAAACCTATTATGGAAAAGAAAATTAGAGAGGCCAAGATAGATGTTCTAAACAAAACAATGGGGACCAAATTAATTGTAAAAGATGGTAAAGTTTTAGGTGCGGTTGGTTTTAATATTAATAATGGTCAAGTTGTTTGTTGCAGGGCTAAATCTGTTATTCTCGCTAATGGATCAGCGTCGAGATTTGGATTACCTAATACTGGTTATTTATATGGTACCTTTGATTTTCCAGGTAATGCAGGTGATGGTTTTGCCCTAGCCTATAGAGCTGGAGCAAAAATCACAGGAATGGAATTTACTCTTAGATATGCCCTTGTAAAGGATCTTAATATACCTTTAATTTACATTGTCTTAACCAGAGGGGGACAGGTGATTAATACTAGCGGCGAGGTTATTGTTGATAAGAATAATTTATCAATTTTTCTTATCGTCGAAGCATTAGAAAATAGAAAAGGGCCTTTGTTTTTAAAAACTGATCATCTAGCTAAAGAAAAAATTTTGGAAATTGAGAATATCTTATTTAGTACTGAAAGACCTATGCAGCGCAGATATTGGGAATTAAAAGGCATTAAATTTGGGCGGGATCTCATTGAGCTAAATCTTACTGAAGCACAGCTTTGTGGAGGACATGGTATTTCCGGAATAGTAATAGATGAGCTAGCGCAAACAAATATTAAAGGCCTCTTTGCAGCAGGTGATGTCAGTTCAGTACCAATGCAGCACTTAACGGGAGCCTTTGTTTATGGGAAAATTGCAGGGGAGAGTTCTATAGAGTACTGTAATAATGAGAATTTTTCTGAAAATCATAAAGATATAGACAGGGAGTTTGCTGCTGAGTTTGAGCACTTGGGCAATTTATTGAATTTAGCTGAAAACAATGCTATACAACACACGACCTTTGAATATAAGTTGCGTAGAATAATAAACGAATACCTGCTTTCTCCCAAAAATGCATCTTCTTTGAAAAAAGGTTTAAATTTGATAAATGAATTGCGTGAACAGCTACCTCATCAAGTGCAGGCCAGAAACTTTCATGAACTCAGTAAAATATTAGAAATTGGATATATACTTGATTGTGCTCAGATGTCTGCCCTTTCTTCTTTAACAAGAAAAGAAAGCAGATGGGGATGTATTCATAAGCGCAGTGATTACCCTGATACTGATGATGTTAATTGGTTAAAGCATATCGATTTGCAAGTTGGTCACACCTACCCCGAAACTGATATCTATCTAAGGGAAATTCAAAGGGGTGATGGAAAATGAGCTCTAATACAATAAAGGTAACTGATGAGTGTATAGGTTGTGGAATTTGTGTAGACTTATGTCCATTAAATTGCTTGCGAATGGGAGCAGATAATAAACCTTATTTACAATATGAAGAATGCTGGTATTGTGGTTGTTGTGAAATTGAATGCCCTGTATCCTGTTTGAAAATGCACTTTCCTTTTTTAATATATTAAGATTGGCTGTCTCAATTTTGAAGGCAGCTTTATGTTTACTATCTTTGTTTAGAGAATCTAATATTTAATTTAAGTTAAACTAATAAAAACACTATAATTTAGGAGAATATGTAATGATTGATGTTACAGCAGCAATAATTAAAAAGGACGGACTTATTTTAATAGCCCAAAGGAATAAAGCTGATAAATTGGCTGACCTGTGGGAGTTTCCCGGCGGCAAAATTGAGGAAGGAGAAACACCCCAGAAATGTTTACAAAGGGAATTGGTTGAAGAATTCGGTATTGAAACAGAGATTGGGGATTTTTTTGGGGAGAGCATTTATCAATATGAGCACGGCACAGTTAGACTTTTAGTCTACTGGGTTATATGGAGAAAGGGTCAGTTAATACCCAAGGTTCACGCCCAGGTCAAATGGGCGCTACCAGAGGGATTAAAGGATTACCCCTTTGCCCCTGCGGATATTCCCTTGGTTGCTAAGCTGGTAAATAGAATAGCTAATGAAAAGCATTAAACTGAGCATAGCAGCTCGGTTTTTTTAGTAATGAATAATGCACGGTTTTCTTAATAATTTCTTGACTTTTACCTGAAACTTCCTTGAAAGTAATTCTCTATAATAAGGTTAAGAAAATCGAAAGGTTTTTTAGAAATATTATAGAGAATAGGAGTGGAAGACCTCGATGAAGAAAGTAAAAAAAAATATGCCTCGGTTTTTAACCCAGTTGTTTTTCTTTGCATTAATACTTATGATCTCAGTAAACAAGAACTTAATTGAAATGGGGAAAGCAGGTATCGCATTCCTTTCATCTGCATCTTTACATGCATTATGTCCTTTTGGTGGGATAGTATCAATTTATCAATTTGCCACTGTTGGAACATTTGTGCAGAAGATACATCAGTCATCCTTTGTCTTGATGTTTATAGTTTTTTTAATGGCAGTACTATTTGGTCCGGTTTTCTGTAGTTGGGTTTGCCCTTTAGGCACATTTCAGGAGTGGTTGGGAAAGATTGGACGAAAAATATTTGGCAAAAAATATAATAAGTTTATACCGGAAAAGGCTGATAAATATTTGAGATATTTGCGCTACGTTATTTTGCTTTGGGTCTTATATGCAATTGGAGTTTCTGGAAAGCTAATTTTTCAGGAGTATGATCCTTACTTTGCATTATTTAATTTTTGGACCAGTGAAGTTACCGTTACCTCATTATTTATTCTCGCTTTAACAGTTATTGCTTCAATATTTGTAGAAAGACCTTGGTGTAAATACGCTTGCCCCTATGGTGCGGTTTTAGGTCTTACTAACCTATTAAGAGTATTTAAAATCAAAAGGGAGAATACAACCTGTATTTCCTGTGATGCCTGTGACCGGGCTTGTCCTATGAATATAAGTGTTTCAGCAAGTGGAGTAGTAAAAAATCACCAGTGTATTAGCTGCATGAGCTGTACCTCAGATCAAGTATGCCCTGTGGCAAATACTGTAGAAATGACCACCACTAAAGGAGGAGTTACCTTATGAAGATAAAATCCTGGGCAATGGGAATTATTATTTTAGTTCTCTTTTTCGGTGGAATAGGTGCAACCTCAGCCCTTAATCTTTGGAGTACCACATCTACGAAAGTTCCTGTTAAGTTTACTAGCGGACAAAATGCTGGTAGCTACAATCCAGCTGATATTCGTGGCTCATATACCTTTGGTGAAGTAAGCAGCCTCTTTAATGTACCTTTAGAGGAATTGGGGATAGCATTTAGTTTGAATGATGTGGAGGATGTAGCCCTATTTAAGAATAAAGACCTGGAAGCACGGTATGAGAGTCTAAAAGAGCAGGGATATGAAGTAGGCAATGGATCCGTCAAAATGTTTGTAGCTCTTTACAGTGGAGCACCCTATACTTTAGAAGATGATACATACTTGCTAGCTCCGGCGGTGGATATTTTAAAAGCTCAAGGTACTTTAACAGAAGACCAGCTAAAATTTCTTGAGGAGCATACCGTTGAGTTTATTGAAGAAAATACAAAATCAGCGATAACCAAAAATATCGAAGCACCTGTAGAACCTGCAAAAGAGGATGAAAAAGTTGTCAAGGGGAACACCACTTTTCAAGAAGTTTTAGATTGGGGTGTTAGTAAAGAAGAAATTGAACAAGCTTTAGGTGGAAAAATGCCTAACCCTCTTACCAATATCAGAGATTTTTGTTTAAAGGAAGGAATTGAGTTTTCCTCGATAAAAAATACCCTTCAAGCTAAAATTGCACCATAAGCCGGCCTAGGCCGGCCTTTTTCATAGCTATCTATCGACTACATTAGAATAGTGATATAAAATAAAACATAATAAAAGAATTTGGAGGTATATAATGGAAAATATTACTTTAAACTTAGAAGGGGCTATTGCAGAGGTTACAATTAATCGACCCAAGGCTTTAAATGCTTTAAATGCCCTTACACTAAAAGAATTAGGAAAAGTAATTAATGATCTAGCAGAAAATCAGGATATAAGGTGTGTCATTATAACTGGTTCTGGCGAGAAGGCTTTTGTGGCAGGTGCTGATATTTCAGAGATGCAGGGGAAAAACCCTTTAGAAGGAAGAAATTTTGCCCGTTTAGGTCAAAAGGTTTTTTCTGCTATTGAAAATATGCCCCAGGTTGTAATAGCTGCAGTCAACGGCTTTGCCTTGGGTGGTGGCTGTGAATTAGCTATGGCTTGTGATATTCGGCTAGCTTCTACTAAAGCCAAATTTGGACAACCGGAGGTAACCCTTGGTATTGTGCCCGGGTTCGCTGGAACACAAAGGCTGCCTAGATTGATCGGGAAAGGACTTGCAAAAGAATTAATTTATACCGGTGATATAATTGATGCTGCTGAAGCCTACCGAATTGGTCTGGTTAATAAAATGTATGAGCCTGAGGTATTATTGGATAAAGCACGGGAACTGGCCGCTAAAATTGCTAGCCGTGGTCCCTGTGCAGTTACTTTGGCTAAAGCAGCTATAAATAACGGGATGAATATGGATGATGAATCAGCTTACAATTATGAAGCAGAAGTCTTTGGCTTGTGTTTTTCAACTGAGGATCAAAAAGAGGGTATGGCAGCTTTCCTGGAAAAAAGAAAGGCTGAATTCAAAGGAAAATAGTACCAACCTAAGCTTAAATTGATAGGGCTATTATGTGCTGATTTACTTTTCTTTAGAGTAGGGTAAAATATCTTTGAGGTGATCGTAATGTTAAAGGATATTCGTAATCCGCAGTATTGGAACCAATTATGGCAGCAAAATCTGGGCAAGCATATGGGTGGAGACCCGGTAGAGCATTGGAATAAAAAGGCCAAGTCTTTTGCAAAAATGGTCGAAACTGGGGAAGGTAATAAAAGAATTAATGGTGTAATAGATTTCCTGAAAAAGCAAAATGTACTTTGGGACAATATGAAGATCTTAGATATAGGCTGTGGACCAGGAAATTTTGCCCTTCCTTTTGCTCAGCTGGGGGCCCAGGTAACAGCAATGGACCCAGCGCCCAATATGCTGGAGGCATTAAAAGAACAGCTTGTATCGAAAAATGTTAAAAATATTGAGGTAGTACAGGGCTTGTGGGAAGAACTCGACATCAGGGAAATGGGCTGGCACAAAAAATTCGACTTGGTGTTTGCCTCTCAGAGTCCTGGTCTACGGGATATGGAGACTTTAGAAAAAATGAATGAATGCTCAACTCAATACTGCTTTGCTACCGGTTTTGACGGAAATAGGCAGATGACACTTTATGATGCCTTTTTTCAGCAGTATTTTGATCGTCCCTATATTAAAAACTCCCATGATATTATCTTTTTAATAAACCTAATATATTCATTGGGTCATAGGCCAACAGTAGAATTTCTCAATCTAAGCAGAACAGAAAAGTATCCAACAGAAGAAATTAAAAAGAATATAAAAGAGATTTCCGTATCTGAGGGATTACAGTTAGAGAAATTTGATGAAGAAATTGAAAAGTTTTTAGCTGCCCAGCCACAAAATGAAGCGGGGAGTTACACTCAGTCCATTCGACAGGTCATCGGCATGGTACTATGGCAGCCCGAGATCTACTTATGATAACAGCTGGAACCGTTCAACCTATTTTACCGTTGTATGATAAAGAAATGGAATGTTTATATTGTAATAAGACCTTTATTACTAAAAAGGTTAGAAGTAAGTTTATTAGAATTAAAAAAAGGGATAGTGATCTATGTAATCATTATGAAGGTATTAATCCTTACTATTATGAAGTTTTTGTGTGCTCTCACTGTAACTATGCTTTTACAGAAAGATTTCAACCTATTAATAACATTTGCAACGAAATTATTAAAGAGAGGTATATTAAAAATACCGCTTTAGCTAATCTTAATGGGGAACGCAGTCTTGAGCAAGCTGTGAAAGCTTTTAAATTAGCTCTTTTGTGTGCTACTTTGGCGGGAGAAAGTAGCTATATTTTGGCAGGATTATGTTTAAAATTAGCATGGTTATATAGATATGATAATAATAATGAAGAAACCCGTTTTTTAAATAATGCCTTAGATAACTACATAAAAACCTATGAACAAGGAGATATAGCTACTCTTAATAAAGCATCATTATTATATATAATTGGTGAGTTAGAAAATAGTTTGGGTGACTACGAGAGGGCCCGAAGATGGTTTAGTATTTTACTAAGCGATAAAACTCTAGACCCTAAAATTGTTAAGATTGCAAAAGATAGATGGCAGGAACTTCGTTATGAAAGGACCTTAGAGGAGGATAGCAAATGAAATATGAATGGAAAAAAAATGAAAAGAATTTGTATATGCCAAAGCAAAAGCCTGAACTTATAACAGTCCCAGAACAAAAGTTTTTTATGATAAAAGGGAAAGGAAATCCAAATAATGAGGAATTTTCTGAAAGGATAGGCGTTCTTTATTCATTGGCGTATGCTATTAGAATGATGCCAAAGCAAGGATTTACTCCAGAGGGATATTTTGAATATACTGTATATCCATTAGAAGGAATATGGGATTTAACAGAAGAAGGGAAGAAACTCGATTCATTAAATAAAGATGAGTTGTTATATACTCTTATGATTAGACAACCGGATTTTGCAACAAAAGAAGTAGTAGATAAGGCATTTGAAAATGTGAGAAAAAAGAAACCCCATCTATTACTAAATGATGTAACGTTTGGTACAATTGAAGATGGACTGTCTGTACAAATGCTTCATGTAGGCTCTTATGATAATGAACCACAAAGTTTTGAGGCAATGAAAGAATTTACAATAAATAATAATCTTGAAAGGACTTCTTTACAACATAGAGAAATATATCTTTCTGATGTAAGAAAAGTTGAACCAGCAAAATTAAAAACTGTTCTAAGGTATATGGTTAAGAAAAAAAATTAGGCATCAGCCCTGTGCCATAACAAGACCCCAGATTTACCTCCTATATGATTTGAGACCATAGTTTGAAGTGTTGCTGATCCCTTCACTCCAGTCCTCTATGAAACCTATCCATTAAATAGGATGGTAGGGCATATGGTTGGACCTTGGGGTCTTTTGTATTAATTTTACATTATAGGGCATTTATATAGTATCCATTAATCTATGTTTCTTTTTGTATAAAGGGGTTTTTGTAATATGGGAGTAGCAAAATCACTCTTCTTTTTTATATTAGCTGGGCTTTTTGAGATCGGTGGGGGATACTTAGTTTGGATTTGGCTACGGGAAGGTAAAGCTATTTGGTTCGGATTAATTGGTGCCATTATTTTAGCGCTTTATGGAGTAATCCCAACCTTGCAGCCAGCTAACTTTGGTCGTGTTTATGCTGCTTATGGTGGTATTTTCATAGTACTTTCTATCTTTTGGGGCTGGAAAGTTGATGATGTGGTGCCTGATAAATTTGACCTTATTGGCGGACTTTTAGCCCTTTTAGGGGTACTAATAATCATGTATTACCCGAGAAGTTAGTACCGAATGTTCAAACAATTAGGGGACCGTTCTTGACTTGCGCGAAAAAACACGTTTATATAATTAATTATTAACTTTATGTTCTAAGGTTAGATAATATTTAGCAGTTAAGGCATAGGTTAAACCAAAGATTAAATTACCTACATAAAAATCAGGTTGTAGAATGTTAATGGGTATTACGGTGAATTTTGGAGGAAGTAAAATGGTTTGGATAATATTAATTTCTTTTATAATTGCTTTAGACCAGTTAGTTAAGATAATTATTATCAACAATATAAGTCTTACGGATTCAATTGTTGTAGTTAAAGGCTTTTTTTATGTTTCTCATTTTGAAAATAAAGGTATAGCTTGGAGCCTACTTGAGAGTAAACTGTTTTTGTTTATTCCTTTGACAGTAATTATCACTCTTTTATTAGGAGCCTATTTATACAAATCTAATAATAGGCTCGAGAGAACAGCAGTTTCATTTATATTAGGCGGCGCTGTAGGTAATTTGCTTGATAGGGTAACTAAAGGTAGTGTTACGGATTTTCTTGAATTTCACTTTGGTTCCTATGTTTTCCCAATATTTAATATTGCTGATATTTTTGTAGTAATAGGAGCACTTATACTTTCTTACTGTATATATAAAAAAGAGGTTTTATAGTGAGGCATTCTCTGTTTTCTGGACACAATCAAAACAAGCAAAAGATCCATTAAAAGAAAAACCACTTCAGAATATTACACCTAAATTGGCTGAGAATTAACATCAATGTGAGAACAGGTAAATAAATCCTGTTCTCTTTTTCTTGATTATTTTGAAAGAATTATTTAGTTAATCACAATTATTTTCATACACGTGAACAAATGTAACAAAAGCTAAAAGTTTTTTGTGAGAGTTCATCTTTAGTTCATATTGGGATATTATTATTAATCCATCACAAGAAGGAGGATGACACTTGAAAACAAAAAAGTCTAAGAAAAAAAGAGTTATTTTTATAGCTATCGCATGTGTGGTAGCAATTTCTTTAATTGTAGGATTTGCATTAAGGCCAAAGGCAGAAAGCTATACTGAAGAAACTGTAAAACAACAAGACATGGCAACATATTATCGTTTTAACGGTAACATTGAAGCAAAGGATAGACAAATTGTTATTGCTGAAGGCGCCATGCAAATGAAAAATATTAATATCAATGAGGGAGATACCATTCTAAAAAATGATGTATTGTTTGAAGGCACCCAGGGTCAAAAAATCAAAGCAAAGATTGATGGTGAAGTTGGCGAAATTCTTATTAAAGAAGGTGCTATGGTGATGTCAGGAACAAAGCTAACTAATGTTACAAATTATTCTGATTTACAGGTTACCATAAAGGAAGAAGTGGTTCTTATTCCAAAAGAATATAATAGGACGATCCCAACTCCTTCCGATATGATGAGGAACCAATAGGAGGTGCTAAACTATGAACCAAGAAATACTTTGTATGAAGAACATTATAAAAGTCTATCAAATGGGTGAAGAAGAACAGGTTGTTTTAAAAGGTATTAATCTTAAAATTGAACAAGGTGAATTTATTGCTATTTTAGGACCCTCTGGTTCAGGCAAATCCACCATGATGAATATTATCGGTTGCTTAGATACCCCCACCAAGGGAGAATATAATCTTTCTAATCGTATAATAGCAGATCTTGGAGAAAGGGAACTTGCCCAAATCCGTAGTAAAGAGATCGGATTTATCTTTCAATCATTTCAGCTATTACCACGACTGACAGCAATCCAAAATGTTGAACTTTCTTTGATATATTCAAAGGTTAATCCAGTAGAACGCAGAAAAAAAGCGCAAAAAATGTTAGAGCGTGTTGGACTAGCAGAAAAGATGCATCACTATCCCAACCAACTATCCGGAGGACAGCAGCAACGGGTGGCAATTGCTAGGGCATTGTCTACTGATCCAACCATTCTTCTAGCCGATGAACCAACCGGTGCTCTAGATCAAAAGACAGGACAGCAAGTAATGGAGCTTTTTCGTGAATTAAATGAAGAAGGACGGACCATTATCATGAGTACCCATGATATTAATATTGCCGAAAAGGCAAGTAGAATTGTAAAAATTCTTGACGGCAATTTGTACGAGGAGGTAGCTGGTAATGATAAGAGAAAGTATAAAGATGTCATGGCAGAATATTGCCCATAATAAAATGCGGTCCTTTCTGACAACTCTAGGCATTGTCATTGGTGTAACCTCTATTATCGCTTTAATAACCATTGTTCAAGGGGTGACGGGAGAGGTAACCAATCAGTTTGCCAGTTTAGGTGCCGGCAAAATTACTGTACAAGCCCCGGGGACTCCCCTCAAGCAAGGTTTAACCGACAATGATATAAAGAGACTCTCTGAAATAGAAAATGTTGCAGGGTTATCTCCTACCCTTTCTATTAGGGCATCTATCGTCAGGAATTCATCAGTAGAAGAAAATATTAGTATTGAAGGGAAAAACCAAGTCTATTTTCAGCATAATCTTGATTTAATTGTCCGGGGTAGAGCCCTTAATATCTTAGATATGCAGAGTAAAAATAAAGTGGCCATAATCAACCAGTCCCTTGAAGAAAAACTTTTTTTTGGCGAGGACTCCATTGGGCAAACTATGCAAATTAATGGGATTACCTACATTGTAGTAGGTGTTATAAATAGTGATGTTTCAACAGATATGATGTCTATGGCAGGAGGTATGGGAAGAACAGGCTCTGAAGGCAAAGCAATTATTCCTTTTACTACAGCCATGGGTATTGCGAGAGTTGGTAACACTTCTTCCCTTGATCTATTGGTTGCCGATTCTAGTAAGTCAGAGGAAGTCATTAAAGATGCAGAGCTTATCTTAAATCAAGCTTTTAATTATAAAGAAAATAGCTATAGCATTATCTATCAATTTGGACAGTTTATTGGATGTTATGAATAGCATGACTTCTATGATGACCACTATGTTGGCCGGCATTGCATCTATTGCACTGTTGGTAGGTGGAATTGGGATTATGAATATGATGTTGGTGTCTGTTACCGAACGCACCACAGAAATTGGACTGCGTAAAGCCCTGGGGGCAGAACCCCAAAGCATTCAGTTGCAGTTTTTAATTGAGGCCATTTTCCTCTCCTTAATTGGTGGTCTGATCGGACTGATAGGTGGTTTAGGTATTTCGTGGGTTGTGGCTAAAATAATCGGGTTTACCTTTGTTCCATCTAGTGGAGCTATAATTCTTGGTGTCGGTTTTTCCGCTGCAGTTGGTATTATCTTTGGGTGGGCACCTGCTAGAAAGGCCAGTGCTTTAAATCCAATTGATGCATTGAGAAGTATGTAAAAAATCCAACCAAAGGCTTATTATAACTATGAAAGATAAGCTTTTGATTGGTAATACTAATTTTATTCATCTTTTTATAGTGTGATATTGGGTGGAGGTGAGAAATTTGGTTAATATTTTAGTGGTGGAGGATGATAAAAACCTGCAAAAATTAATGGCAGCCGTATTAAAGCATAGGTAAATTTATAATAAGTCTAGAACAATCGGTAGTATTTATCCAAGTTCAAATAAGTCATATGCTGTAAATATTGTGCCATAACAGATTAGGAAGTTTTAATGAATATTTGTAGAAAACTGTTTAATAAGATTATATATATTATCCACGTTGAATTCCTCTAGCTTATATAGTAAAATAAAAAAATAACAATTAGAGATTGGAGGTGAAAAGATGCGTAATTTTTCTTGCTAATTATTTAAAGCATAACGAAATACGGAAACGGTGGCAGAAACCGCTTGTTTTGTTGTGCTTAATGCAAGATAGTTACAATTTCTTTTCACTCAAATAATACATTCTTACCATACCCTATATGGGTCTGGCTTTGCTGTGTATTTGCTTGCGAGCTGCAAGAATTAACTTTCTTGTAGCTCATAATTTAAGCAGAGTACATCTCGATGAAAACTAGTGAAAAACCTTATAGTCTTACTATAATATGAAGTGGCAGCGGATACTAAATATGAAGGTATGTGGCCAATTGTTTCACCCGATTCTGTTATGGAATCCAATTCAAGAACAAATGCCTTAGTCGTATTTTCCATGATTGATAATCTTGATGAAGTTACCTTTGCTTATCGAATATCACAATCTAACGGAGAACTAGATACCTCAAAATATGATACCACTTTTACGGTGATCTAACTCTACTCAGAGAAAAGTTAGACAGGCTTCAAGATGCATTAACAAAGAAAGTCTAATTACAAATCCATGGGAATAAATATGTTTGGAGAAAGCTATAGACAGTATACCAGTTAGGGTGAGAACTCACCTTGACTGGTTTTTTTAATGATGAATGCAAAAAAAGCATTAGGAAATATTAGCAGGATAAAATAAGTGATATATATTTCGTGCAATAGTAAAGTAATTTAGTGATATTGACAAAATGCCTGCATAAAATTATAATCAAACTAGTAATTTAGTAAATTAGTAAACTAGTAAACAAGAAATTTTGAGGAGGAATAATTATGAAAATACCAACTACTTTAAAACATAAACCAGTAATTGTTTCAGAAAACTATGAAAATGTAGATGGAAGATATGCTTATAGCTCAGACGCAAAAGGTCTTTCACTAGGTTTAGCTCAGTGGAATGACCGGGGGAAGGTAGATATATCGGCAAAAGTATGGAGATATACAGGAGAAAAATGGTCCAGACAATCCGAGGAATTGCCTCTGCATCGTGTGCTTGATCTAGCAATCCTAGTTTGCAGGGCAAAACTTCATTTTAGAGAGGCTTATCGTTATGAGAAATTATATGATCCAGAAAATCCTGTTATAGATAGAGTAGGTTTGCAAGGTGACGCCATGACAGTGGCTGTATGCACTGACAATGAAAAAATTAATGAAGATATAAAACTTTTCAACCAAGCTCTCATTGATGATGATGAACTTATGGGAGAACGCTTATCTACATTATCAAGAATATTAAAAGAGATGGGCTATTGAAATGGGTAAAACAAAGAAAGAAATTAACATTTCTGTTTTTTTAGACGATGCTGGGAAAATAGTGCAAATTCCCGTACCAAACAGGACAAAAATTCCTGTCTTGGCTTATTTAGCTAGCAAATTTGAGGAAGATCGGATTTACAGTGAAAAAGAGGTCAATGAAATTATAGATGGATGGCATACTTTTGGGGATTATTTTATTTTGAGAAGGTTGCTGATTGATTATAAATTTCTTGGACGGACACCCAATGGAGCACAATATTGGATTATAAAGAAAGCGAATGAAAAAGAAGGTGATATCTAATGGATAGAAAAAAAGAATTAAAGGCGCAGTATAAGGAAATGAGACCGGAGATGGGAATATTTATTATTCGTTCTGAAGTCAATAAGAAGTGTTACATTGAAACAACTCAAAATTTAAGAGGCACGCTCAATCGCACTAAATTTCAGTTGGGAGCTAATTCTTATCCTAATAGAGAGCTACAAAAAGAATGGAATGATTTTGGTGCAGAAAACTTTACCATTGAAATCCTTGAGAATCTCGAATACGACAAAGATGAATCGAAAACCGATTATACGGAAGATTTAGCTTTGCTGCAAATGATGTGGGAAGAAAAACTACTAAAACAAAAGCTAGAGTTCTATAAAAAATGAGAAAGTCTGATCTACCAAAAGATTTGCGTCCTGTGGTATCTAATTATCTACAGTTGTTAGAGAAGACAGGAAAAGAGATAGCTAACACCCTGAAATTATCATCTTCAACCAAAAAAATATTAGAGCAGGCTAACGATAGTTTTGATAGTTTAATCAAAGGGTCGTAATGCCAATTTTAATTTAGAGTAAGCATGATACCCATTATTAAATTTCATAGTCAAGAGTTCCGCAATAATATAATGAATGATGGTGCAGGTTGATGGGAGATTTCCCTCATGACCTGCACCTTTTTTTGTAGTTTGAGCTGTACAGCCTATGTTAGTAATCAGAAGCTTTATTTTTAAAAGTTCTCAAAAAAGCACATTGACCGCTGTGGTCATTTATTATATGATGGGAATGACCACAGCGGTCATTTGGCAGTTTATATTAACAAAGAAATGAGGTAGTTATCATTTATTCGAAATTTTATAGTTTAGAAGCGGAGAAACGGGAGCGTATTATTAATGCAGCTCTTAAAGAGTTTGCACGAAGTGGTTATGAAAAGGCTTCCACAAACGAGATTATTAAAGAAGCGGAAATATCTAAAGGATCTTTATTCAACTATTTTAATAGTAAAAGGGGATTGTATTTATTTTTGCTTAATTATGTGGTTGAGGTTATTAATAAAATCTACGATGAAGTGGATTGGAGTCAAACAGATCTTTTTATAAGAATGCGGGAAATAGGATTAATCAAGTTAAAAGTTATGAAAAAATTCCCGCAAGCATTTAATTTTCTTAAGACTACTGCCCATGAGGAAGCTGCGGAAGTGAAATCCGAAATCGAAAAAATAGGTAAGCATCTCATTGAAAGCGGTTTGGAAAGCGGTTATAGAAATATAGATTTGACAAAATTCCGTGATGATATTGATATTCAAAAAACGATTAACATTATTAGTTGGACGATACTAAGTTTTGCAGAGCACCAAAGAAATAAAGTAAATTCCTTTGAAGATATCAGTATGGAAGAGCTTGAGGAATGGGATAGTTATTTTGACATAATGAAACGCTGTTTTTATAAACAATATTCTTAATTAGCTATCGGAAAAAAAGGAGGATTAATATGTTTATTGATATATCAAATTTGAAGAAAAGCTACAAATCGGGAGTGGTTATAAATGAGGTTCTAAAAGGAATCGGGATGAAGCTGGAAAAAGGGGAAATAGGTGTAATTCTAGGACCATCAGGTTCAGGAAAATCTACACTGATGAATATCCTAGGTGGCATTGATCGAGGTGACAGTGGAAGGGTCATCGTTGACGGGATTGAGGTAAACAATTTGAACGATGATGCTCTGACCGATTATAGACGTGGGGATATCGGTTTTGTCTTCCAGTTCTATAACCTGGTGCCCAACCTTACAGTGGGGGAAAACATTGAAGTCGTTTCCAACATTAGTAAATCACCTCTAAACACTGACGAAGTTTTAGCAGCGGTTGAAATGCAGGATAAAAAGCACCGCTTCCCTAGGGAGTTGAGTGGTGGTGAGCAACAACGTGTCTCCCTTGCCCGAGCAATTGTCAAGAATCCCAAGTTACTGCTTTGCGACGAGCCAACCGGTGCACTTGATTACTTTACATCTCGGAGCATCTTACTCCTCTTGCAGCAGGTGAATAAAAAATACGGTACAACTATTTTGATGATAACCCACAATGCTGCAATTGCCGCTATGGCGAACAGGGTTTTTAAGTTGCGAAGTGGGGAAATCGTAGAAGCAGCAGTTAATCAGATTACTGTTCCAGCGGAAAGGATTGAATGGTAATGGTGCTTAATAAGAGAATCAAGCGTGTTCTTCTGGAAAACAAAGCACAGTATATTGGATCGATTCTGCTGATAATATTTAGCTGCTTTACGTTTACCTTGATGAGCCAGTTTGCTGGTAATTTTGAGAGGCTGGCAAATGAATTTCAAGACGGATATGTGCAGGAAGATGCTTCATTCAAAACGGATAAAAGCATCGGCAACTTGCAGGAGCTTGAATCGGCAGCCAATGCGGTGATTGAAGAAGGTATGACTTTCGACTTTACGGTTTCAGAAGGGGAAACGTTGCGTATCTTTAGTAAGAATGATAGGGTCAACCTCCCGGCAATCGTTGACGGTAAAGAATTAAGTGGCAGAGGCGATATACTCCTCAGTCCAGTTTTTGCTGCTGCAAACGAATATAAAATCGGTGATGAGCTGACGATATTGGATAAATCCTTTACAGTTGTTGGTTTTATGGCACTGCCGAATTATATATATCCACTAAAGTCAGAAGAAATGATGATGCCATTGCCAGGCTTTGGCACCGCAGTAATCAGCAAGGAGGATTTTGCCGCCTTTGAACAAGGAAACAGCTTCTTTGCGGTGAAGTTCAACAATGTCGATCAAAACCCTCGTGCTCAGTCAATCCAATTCAGAGAGCTTTTGAAGAGCCGAGGTATCGATATTGTACAATGGACAGATATCGAAGATAATAAGCGGGTCAATATCGTCGCTGCGGAGGTTGATATCCTCAATCTAGTGAGTAAGGGCGTACCTACTGCGATTCTGTTGCTGGCTGTTATTTTAATCAGCAACGTTATTCGGAGATTGATCAATCGCGAATCCGTGATTATCGGCGCATTGTATGCCTTAGGGTATAGAAGAAAGGAAATATATCGTCATTACTTGACGTTTCCACTCCTGATAGCTATTATCGGAGGCATCATCGGGACCATTCTTGGTGTATTTCCGGTACGTGCAATGGTATCGTTCATGCTTACTGCTTTTATTATGCCTCTGACTGGAATCGAGCTTAATCCGATTAGGATGATTATTAGCTTTCTGCTGCCCATTCTCTTCCTCGGATGCAGCGGCTACTTTATCATACGAAAAGAGCTGAGGCAATCACCGGTCGAACTGATGAGAGGCAACAAAGAAAAGAGCAAGGTCAATTTTTTGGAGCGTGTGCTTAAGCTTGAAAAACTGAAATTCCCGACAAAGTTCAAAATTAGGGAACAACTGAGAAGCTTGTCCCGGCTTGCTTTCCTACTCTTTGGCGTTGCCGTAGCGACAATGCTTTTACTTTGGGGCTTTACCCTTAAAAGTGGTTTTGATAACATGCTTACAGACACAGGCGTGTACACTTTCAAGTACGAGTATAAGTTCGAAGACCTGCGCTATGAGTCGCTGCCGGCGGGCGCTGAACCCTTCTCAGCATCGTTATTCCTTTCGGAGGCTGATGCCAAAAATGATTTTTACGTCACTGGCATCATGCCGGATTCTGCTATGGTTACCCTTGTAGATGAATCTGGTGCTCCGTTGAGTACCAACCAGGTCGTAATAACGAAACCCATTGCCAATCAGTTGAAGTTAAAGCAGGGTGATACCGTAGATATTGTCAGGAAACTGGATGGGCACATATTTTCGGTGAGGATCGACAGCATCGCTGAGACCTATGTGGGCAAATTTATTTTCATGCCGCTGAAGGATTTTAATCAAAAATTTGAGATGCCCGAAGGAAGCTATATGGAAGCATTTAGTAATGAGCTGTTGGATATTCCCGAAAACCAATCATACAGCGTTGTGTCGTTGGACGATAAATTAGCTGCAGTTAGAGAGGCCCTTGCGCCTACACAGTCAATGATCGGTGGTCTAGCGACGATAGCATTTATTATAGGAACGATTGTCATTTATGTTGTAACCTCGTTAATCGTTGAAGAGAATAGGAACATCATTTCCCTCATGAAGATTTTTGGTTACCGCAAGAAGGAAATCAATTCATTGATTCTAAATAGCTCAACTATCGTTGTTGTGATTGGATATATTATTGGCATTCCCCTTACTTTTGCAGGAATAGGGGTATTAGTTCAATCAATGGAAGACAGCGTTGGTCTGACGTTGCCGCCACTGAGGATTGATCTGCCTTACATTCTAATAGGTTTTATCGTTGTGATGTTGACATATGAGTTGTCGAAGCTGCTGTGTAGGAAAAAAGTTAATACAGTTTCTATGAGTGAAGCCTTAAAATCAGGAATGGAATAGATATTAGCTTAGATAGAGCGACTTATGATTACGAAAGAAGTTTATTCTCAATGGGGGATTTTTACTGGTTGCAGGGTTTTTGAAATTCATTATTGATATGTATTTAAAACGGTATATAATAAAATTGAAAAGGGCATATGTCTATTACTAATAAAGTATATATCCACCATGATGAGACGGAATTAAAGGAGTTATGTTGATGAACGAAGGTACAATCTATGCTATAGCTATTAGTCCTGAAAGAGGGCAACTTAAAAAAGAAGTTTTTGAAGCAAATATCATAGAAAACTATGGAATTGAAAAAGATGGACACGCAGGTGACTGGGACCGACAGATTACATGCCTTAATTGGGCTAGTGTTCAAAAGGTCAATAATGAACATCATTTAAATGCAAAGCCCGGTGACTTTGCGGAGAATATTCTAATTGAAGGGTTAGATTTATCTAATCTGATGGCTGGTAGCAAACTCAAATTGGATAAAGATGTAATCCTGCAGGTAACTCAGATTGGCAAAGAGGATCATCCGAGTATTGTTAGCAGAACCTTTGGAGTAAGCCTTTTGCCAAGGGAAGGTCTATTTTGTAAAGTTATAAAAGGTGGTAAAATAACGAAAGGAGATTCTGTAGAAATAATATAATTCAATAATTTATTAACACAAGCTATATATATAAAGAAAAAATAATAGTGATATTTATTAAAAGGGAAGGGATTGTAACAGATTACCTTCCCTTATATAGTTTTGCCAATTATAATGGAACTGATGAACTAGGCATCGTGCCAAGCCCCTTCGAAAGAGTTGGATATTACTAGTAATAATTTAAATGATGAAGAAAATGGAGGTGCCCAATGAACATTATTGAAAAAGGAATCCTCAGAATAATTAAGCATAGGGTTACAAGCTGGTTCGCATTGGAACGTTCACTTACGTCACTTGATAATGTCTACAAATCTGTTGAAGGTTCACCGGAAAAGAGTTGGCCAAATCCTGAAAAATTTCCAAGTGGTGAAGAAATACCTTTTAGCCTAAAGAATATTTCTATTGTTGGGCATAGTTTAAGGTCATGCATAGCTCAAGGAATGAAAGCTATAAAAAGTATTGAAGATAATCCAAAGGTAGGCCAACCCTACATTGAAGATGATAAATTAAAAGAATTCGAAGAGTTTGCAAAATCAAACGGCATAGGTGCTATTGGATATACAAAGCTGCCCCCTCATTTGATTTTCAAGGACAGAGCAGTTTTATATGATACAGCTATTGTCTTAATAATGGAAATGGATAAACAAGCCATCATGAACGCGCCAAGTATAGAAACATTTAAAATGGTTATGTCCACTTATGATACATTAGGTATAACTACAAATATATTAACAGGAAAATTAAGGGAAATGGGATTCCAAGCTCAAGCAAGTCATCCACTGGGGGGATTGGTGTTATATCCACCCCTTGCCGTAGAAGCGGGAATGGGATGGTTTGGCAGACATGGTCTTTTAATAACCCCGCAGTTTGGACCACGGCAAAGAATTGCAGCTATATTTGCAAATATTGATAATCTTCCTATTGCAAAAGGCAATGAGCATTCCTGGATTGGGAAATTCTGTGACAAATGCGGAAAATGTATAAAAAAGTGCCCGTCACAGGCTATTCTTGAGGGGCCTATTGAACATAATTCAGGGCGAAAAACCCATATTGTGAGAGAAAAATGCTTGCCTGTTTTTGTAAAGCAGCAAGGGTGTACAATTTGTGTTAAGGAATGCCCATTTTCACAAAACAATTTTGTTAGTTTGCAGGAGCGATTTAAAGCTGTGTAAAAAGGAGAAAATAATCTAGCAGGTTTCAGGATAATTAATTTAAAGGAGTAAATAATATGGCGGAAATTAAATTTGAAATCAAAGAAGCCCTGGGAAGTATCTCAGAATCAACTAAAGGCTGGAGTAAAGAACTCAACCTGGTTAGCTGGAACGAAAAGGAACCAAAGTATGATTTGCGGGATTGGTCTCCTGATCATTCGAAGATGGGCAAGGGCATCACATTAAGTGCTGCAGAGTTAAAGAAACTAAGAGATATTTTAAATGAGCTGGATTTATAAGAATAAGTAGAGATAGGTGAACCACTTTGAACAATAAAAAGGTTGTTGAAGTTAATTTAGAATACGGTATGCCCACAGTAGATGTTGCATTGCAAAGAATGAAAAATTCTTTAACCACCCACAAGAGGCAGGGCGGTAAAGCTGTTATTCTGATTCATGGCTATGGTGCCTCTGGTGTGGGCGGAAGCATTAAAAACGCAGTAAAAAAATGCCTTAGTGAGAATAGCATGAGAGGCATTGTTAAGATATATGTTGGCGGGGAGCACTGGCTTGATAGGAAAAAGGAGATACTTGCTATGTGCAAGTCTTTAGAAAATTATGAACAGAGCATCGCCAATAATGATGGTGTTACTGTGGTTATTTTGAGATAAGGGTAAAAAAACTTAAAATATGCGAAATTGTTTTCAGTATAACAAAAGCTAATGACAGACTGTTGTCATTAGCTTTTGTTATATTTAGAGAAATGAGATATTTTTATTAAATTATTTTATATAATTACAGGATATGGCAATAATTTGTCGTAATAGATAAATATAATGGAAATGTATTAACATGGAATAATAAATAGAAATTAGGGGATTTAGATTGATAATGAAATACAATGAGTTTCATCTGAAGATTACGCAAGGTGGCAAAAACTTATAGTTCCATATGGAGAGAGGGAGAGAACACATATTATGTATATAGCACATAAGCGAGAAAATGATTCTAAAACTCAAAGTATAAAAAAACATTTAGAATGTACTGCTAATAAAGCGAAGGATTTTGGTAATAGTTTTGATAATGGTGATTATGCATATATCTGTGGATTGTTGCATGATATAGGAAAGTACTCAACGGATTTTCAAAATAAAATAATAAATTCTTCTAACGCCAGGGTAGATCATTCTACAGCTGGGGCAATTGAAATAAATAGAAAGGTCGATTTATTTGGTAAATTGCTGGCATATTGCATTGCAGGTCATCATGGTGGGCTGCCAGATGGTGGTAATAAGAGTGATACTGCCACTGAGGTAACATTAAATGGCCGATTAAAAAGAGCAAAACAACTTCCTGATTATTCATATTTTGAGAAAGAGATTAATATTGTTGATTTTTTATCTGGTAAGGTTCCAAATATAAGACCTTTAAATAAAGGTGGATTTTCACTATCTTTTTACATAAGAATGATATATTCATGCTTGGTAGATTCTGATTTTTTAGATACCGAATTGTTTATGAGTATTAATAAGGTTGATAGAAGTGTTAATTATGACTATAAATTATTTAATAAGAAATTGAATAGGTATATTGCAAAATTTAAAAATAAAGAACGGGAAATAAATAAAAAAAGAGCCGAAATTCTCAATGATTGTATTGAAAAATCAACGAATGAAAAAGGTTTATTTACCCTTACAGTACCTACGGGTGGGGGTAAAACTATTTCATCACTTGCCTTTGCCATTAATCATGTACTTGAGCATGGCATGGATAGAATTATTTATGTGATTCCATATACAAGTATAATAGAGCAAACTGGAAAAATTTTTAAAGATATATTAGGGCAAGCGAATGTACTAGAACATCACTCTAATTTTGATTTTAAGAATGAAGAAGATTTAATATTTCATAAACTAAAATTATCCTCTGAAAATTGGGATATACCCATTGTCGTAACTACAAATGTTCAATTTTTCGAATCTTTGTTTGCAAATAAGTCTTCAAGATGCAGAAAACTCCATAATATTACAAATAGTGTAATTATTTTTGATGAAGCCCAAATGATACCCACTCAATTCCTAACACCTTGCCTTATGTCTATTTCAGAATTAGTAATTAATTATAAGTCCTCATGTGTATTATGTAGTGCTACACAGCCATCCTTGAAGGATAGATTCCCAAAAGAAATAAGTATAAATGAAATATGTGAAAATACTGAATTACTATATGAATTTTTTAGAAGAACAAAAGTTGTTAATAGAGGAAAGATGGAAGTAGCTCAAATAGCAGAGGAACTCAACAACTGCAATCAAGCCCTATGTATAGTTAATAGTAAAAAGCACGCGATACAAATATATTCAAAACTAAGTGGTGAGGGAGCATTTCATTTATCCACAAGAATGTGTCCTAAACATAGGAATGAAGTGCTTGATAAAATTAAACAAAGATTAGAGGATGAAATGCCTTGTAAAGTTGTGTCTACTCAATTAATTGAGGCTGGAGTTGATGTTGACTTTCCCTTGGTTTATAGGTCTATGGCTGGAATTGATTCAATTGTCCAAGCTGGGGGTAGATGTAACAGAGAAAATAAATTAGAAGTAGGTATAATAAATGTATTTGAGCCTGAAAGCGTTTTCACAAAGAATATGCCGAGTTCAATAAAACGGCCTATTGAAGTTGCTAAAACTATTATGAGAAGATTTGAGGACATTCTTTCTCCACAGGCCATAAAGTTATATTTTGAAGAATTATATAACTTTGAAGGTGAGGAAGGACTAGATATAAATAATATATTTAAGGAGATGGAGAAGGGTGCAGAAGGGTGTAATTTTAACTTTAACTTCAAGCAAGTTGCAAGTAAATTTAAATTGATTGATGAAAATACAATTCCTGTAATAATTGGATTTGATAAGAACGCAGAAGAACTAATAAATAAGCTTCGTTTTATAGATGAATATAAGTCAATATTAAGAACTATACAACCTTATACTGTAAATGTTTATGAAAATGAGTTTGATAAAATGCATGGAGGAAATATGATTGAAGTTATTAATGATGGGATATATGTGTTGAGGGATATAAATATGTATAAGGAAAAGACAGGACTTGAATTTACTGTAGAAACAGGCATAGGAATTTTCATATAAATGCAAGTAGCCAATGAGATACCATTGGCTACTTGACTTGGCCTAAGAGCGTTCTTTAAAAACTAAAATAAATTTCAATCCACATTTCATTCGAAATGACAGTTGGATGTTAACACTTATAAACTTTCTTGTCAACAATAAATAAGCTTAAATAAACTTAGTTGACAAAATTAATAATCTGGTATAAATTTACAACAAGATCTTTTTTAAAAACTATAATAAGAAAAGAGGAGTGATGAAAATGGGGTATGGAATCAAATTAGAGGTTTGGGGGGATTATGCACTTATAACTCGTCCGGAAATGAAGGTGGAAAGAGTTAGTTATGATGTAATAACACCATCTGTAGCACGTGGCATAATAGATGCAATTTATTGGAAACCGGCAATAACATGGCATATAGACAAGATTCATGTATACAATCCTATTGAATTTACAAATATAAGACGAAATGAAGTTAGTTCAAAAATATCGGCTAACACAGTTGATTCTGTTATGAATGGTGGAACTAAACCACTATACATAAATACTAATGCAGATAGACAACAAAGAGCGTCAATGGTTCTTAAAAATGTTCGTTATATAATTGAAGCCCATTTTGAGCTAACAGGCAAGGCGGGAGAAACGGATGCAATAGAAAAACATTATAACATAGCGCTTCGGAGGATGAGAAATGGTCAATGTTATCATAATCCTTGCTTTGGATGCAGAGAATTTCCGGCAAATTTTAGATTAATTGAGGATGATTTACCAAAATCTAGCTTGACAGGAGAAAAAGACTTGGGGTATATGCTCTATGATATGGATTTTACTAATCCTGAGGATATCAAACCAATGTTTTTTAGAGCAATAATGCGTAATGGAATTATTGACTTATCAGGTTGCGAGGTGTTCAGATGATCTTACAGTCCTTAGTTAACTATTATGAAATTTTGGCAAATGATGAAGATAGTTACATACCAAAATTAAGCTATTGCAATGCTAATGTATCATATGCAGTTAATTTATCATTAGATGGAGAATTATTAAATATTATTCCTATGAAAATAGGTGTTCAGAGGGGTAAGAGAATAATAGAAGTTCCACAAAGTATGGAAGTACCGGAACAAGTAAAGAAATCAGTCGGAATAAAGTCAAATTTCCTATGTGAGAACTCAAGCTATATATTTGGTGTAGATAATAAAGGAGAGCCTGAAAGATCAAAGAAATGTTTTAAAGCTTTTAAGGAATTGCATACAAATGTTTTACAAAATATTGATAATGCTACAGCAAAAGCAGTTATTAATTTTGTGAGTAATTGGGATATTGATAGGGCTATAGAACATCCTTCTATAACAGAATATTTGGATGAAATATTATCTGTTGCAAATTTAGTATTTAAGGTTGATGGTGGGGAATTTGTTCATCATAACAAAGAAATTAGACAAGCTTGGGAAAAATACAATAGTAATTCAGATAATACCAATGTTATGCAATGCCTTGTAACTGGCAAGGAAAGGTCTATTGCTAGATTGCATCCAAGTATCAAGGGTGTTCGCGGTGCACAATCTGTAGGTGGCTCTATGGTCTCATTTAATGAACGTGCCTATGAGTCTTACGGTCGGGACAAACAACAAGGACTGAACTCACCTGTAAGTGAATATGCAACATTTGCTTATACTACAGTTTTGAATTATTTACTAGCAGATACTGCTCATAAAATATATTTGGGAGATGCAACAATTGTATTTTGGGCAGAGAGTCCCAAGAAAATTTATCAAGACTTTATGTCGCTATATATAAATGGTGGAACGGTAAATAATGATGAAAATTTAGCTAAAGATGAAGTAGCAGCAAGTGAAGTAAAGTCTATTTTTGAAAAAATAGCACAGGGTAAGCCAATTGACGAGATGTCAGATATTTTTGATGAAAAAACAAATTTTCATATACTTGCAATATCACCAAATGCAGCAAGATTAGCAGTAAGGTTTTTTATTTCTAACTCTTTTGGTGAATTTGTCAAGAAAATAGCTATACATTACCAAGATCTGAGAATAGAAAAGCAATATCCTACAGATCCTGATACTTTTTCAGTGTGGAGATTATTAAATGAAACTGTATCTCTAAAGTCTAATGATAAAGCGGCTACACCGTTAATGGCTGGAGCTACTTTAAAGGCTATTATTACAGGCTTTCCATATCCTGCAAGCTTGTATAATTCCATAATGCTAAGAATTAGAGCAGAAAAGGATATAAATTATTATAAAGTATCAATAATTAAAGGGTATTTATTACGTAAATATAAAACCACTAACAAATTTAAGGAGGTATTAACAATGGCACTTAATGAGCAGAGCGATAATAGGGCATATATTTTCGGAAGATTATTTGCAGTTTTAGAAAAGGCGCAGCTTGATGCAAATCCAAAAATAAATACAACCATTAAAGACAAGTATTTTACATCGGCTTGTGCAACACCAGGATCTGTTTTTCCAATTTTATTAAGATTATCACAACACCATATTTCAAAAGCAGAATATGGTTATACAAGTGATAAAAAAATAGCTGCTATACTAGAGAGGCTTAGTATTGAAAATAATCCATTCCCATCAAATTTGTTGTTAGATGAACAAGGCGTGTTTATTTTAGGTTATTATCATCAAAGAAATGCATTATATAAAAAAAATAATATAAAAAGTGAGGAGAATTAATTATGAGCGAAATAATTAAAAACAGATATGAATTTGTAATTTTGTTTGAGGTTGAAAACGGAAATCCTAATGGAGATCCTGATGCCGGTAATATGCCAAGGATAGATGCTGAAACAGGCTATGGCATAGTTACAGATGTATGTTTAAAAAGGAAAATTAGAAATTATATTGAAACAGTGAAAGGTGATAGTAAGGGTTACAAAATTTATATAAAGGAGGGGGTTCCATTAAATACAAGTGATAAATCAGCTTATGAATATTTAGGAATAACAGCTGAAGAAGCACAAAAGAGTAAGGGCGAAAAAGATGGTAAGATCAGAGATTTTATGTGCTCAAATTTCTTTGATATAAGAACATTTGGAGCGGTTATGGTTACTTTTGTAAAAGCAAAGTTAAATTGTGGACAAGTTAGGGGTCCTGTTCAAATAGGGTTTGCAAGAAGTGTTGACCCAATAGTTCAACAAGAAATAACTATTACACGAGTTGCAATAACAACCGAAGAAGACTCTAAGAAAAAGGATACTGAAATGGGTAGAAAACATATAGTACCCTATGCTTTATATAGAGCAGAAGGCTATATATCTGCTAATTTAGCAAGAAATGTAACAGGATTTTCAGAGGATGATTTACAGCTTCTGTGGGAAGCAATTATAAATATGTTTGAGCATGATCATTCTGCTGCAAGAGGAAAAATGAATGTTAGAGAATTAGTTGTATTTAAACATCAAAGTGAATTTGGAAATACTCAAGCTTATAAGTTATTCGATACAGTAACAATAGATCGTAATGATGAAAGTAAACCAGCTAGAAGATATTCTGATTATAAGATAAGTGTAGATACAGAAAAAATTCCAAAAGAAGTACAATGCATTAGAATGATATGAGTACAGAATATAAAGATGAAGATTTTTTGCTATTGTCAGGTATACAGCACTTTTCATTTTGTAAGCGTCAATGGGCATTAATACACATTGAACAGCAATGGCAAGAAAACCTTCGTACAATTGAAGGCCAAATTCTTCATGAGAAAACACATGATAACACCTTAAAAGAAAAGCGTGGAGATTTAATTATTTCCCGGGGCATGGCAATTTTCTCGCGTTCACTTGGAATAACCGGGGCTTGTGATGTTGTTGAATTGCATAGGGCTATAGATGGGGTAAGTATTTTCGGTAGAGACGGAGCTTATAAGCCTATTCCTGTAGAATACAAACGGGGTAAACCAAAAGAAGATGAGTCTGATGCTTTGCAGCTATGTGCTCAAGCAATGTGTCTTGAGGAAATGCTATTATGTAAAATTCCTGAAGCTTTTATGTTCTATGGGGAAACAAAACGCAGGCTTAAAATTATACTGGAAGATGGGTTGCGTCAGCGGGTAAAAATAATGGTTAAAGAAATGCATGAATTATATGATAGGAGATATACACCTAAAGTCAAACCATCTAAAAAATGTAAAGCTTGCTCGCTAACTGAGATTTGTATACCAAAGTTATGTAAAAATCCCTCCGTTGATTATTATATTAAGAAAAGTCTTTTGGAGGTAGGGGAATGAGAAAGCTACTTAATACACTTTATGTAACTTCTCCGAATACTTATTTATCGCTTGATGGAGAAAATATTGTGATTTTAAAAGAAGAAATAGAGGTCTCAAGAATCCCATTACATAATCTTGAGGGAATTGTTGCCTTTGGTTATACTGGTGCAAGTCCAGCATTAATGGGTGCATGTGCAAAACGGAATATTGCATTAAGCTTTATGAAGCAAAGTGGTAGATTTCTAGCAAGGGTAGTTGGTGAGGTTAGGGGTAATGTTACTTTACGAAAGGCTCAATATAGACTGTCGGACAGCCCAGAAGAAAGCAATAAAATTGCTAGAAATTTTATTCTAGGGAAGATTTATAATGCACGTTGGGTGATTGAGCGTGCAACTCGTGATTATGCAATACGACTTGATGTTGATAAGTTAAAAAAGGTTTCTAAAGTTCTTGTAAATTCTCTAAAATTAATTGAACAAAGTGAGAATTTAGAGCAACGCAGAGGTTATGAGGGGGAAGCAGCATCACAATACTTTAGTGTGTTTGATGATCTAATTCTTCAGCAAAAAGATTCTTTTTATTTTAATTGCCGGAATAAACGCCCCCCTCTTGATAATGTTAATGCAATGTTATCTTTTGTGTATACACTTTTGGCACATGATGTTGCAGCAGCATTGGAAACAGTTGGACTTGATCCTTATGTAGGATTTTTGCATCGGGATAGACCAGGGAGAGTTTCACTTGCTCTTGATGTGATGGAAGAGTTGCGTCCAGTTTATGCCGATCGCTTTGTTATTTCCCTAATCAACAAAAGAGAAGTAAGTGCAGACGGTTTTACCCAAAAAGAAAATGGTGCAGTTATTATGGATGATGATACAAGAAAAACCATATTGAAAGCTTGGCAGACTAGGAAGCAGGAGAAAATCACACATCCATTTTTGCAAGAGAAATTAGAATGGGGACTTGTCCCTTATACACAGGCAATGCTGTTGGCTAGGTTTATTCGCGGCGACCTGGACGGATATCCAACGTTTATGTGGAAGTAGGTGATAAAATGTTAGTGTTGATAACCTATGATGTAAATACAGAAACGCCACTTGGTAGAAAACGTTTGCGCCAGGTTGCAAAGCAATGCGTGAATTATGGTCAACGTGTTCAAAATTCAGTGTTTGAGTGTATATTGGATGCGGCTAAATGCCGCGAGGTTCAGCATAAACTTGAGCAAATTATTGATAAAGATAAAGATAGCTTGCGATTTTATTATTTGGGTAATAATTACAAAAACAAAATTGTGCACATAGGTATAAAGGAGTCTTTTGATGTTGAGGGCACATTAATAATTTAGTGCGAATGGCTAGCGAACACGAAATAGCTAGAGCTTTCGCACCTAAAATATAATGATAATCTTTTAAAAAAAGTAAAACAAATGATAGGAGTGATGTGGTTTAAGAATAGGATTGTAAAAAATGACCAAAACACTGGAATTCAAACCAGTTTTTGTTCATTTTTGCTGTCGCTCCCTGTATGGGGGCGTGGATTGAAATTTTTACAAACTTCAATGCGTCTGCTTTAGATATGTCGCTCCCTGTATGGGGGCGTGGATTGAAATCAATGTATAAAGAAAACAAATTAAATTAAAATAAGTCGCTCCCTGTATGGGGGCGTGGATTGAAATAAGTGTAGCCAATGCCAATATTAACCCATTATGCGTCGCTCCCTGTATGGGGGCGTGGATTGAAATACCCAAATCAGATGGTGCATACGCAGGACTAATTATGTCGCTCCCTGTATGGGGGCGTGGATTGAAATTTTAATTCATCCTTTGGTTATTCGGGATATTAAAACGTCGCTCCCTGTATGGGGGCGTGGATTGAAATTCTTAAATCGTTTAAATGGTCCTCTTTTTTATTGTCGCTCCCTGTATGGGGGCGTGGATTGAAA
>JUEF01000093.1 GCA_000802045.1 Peptococcaceae bacterium BICA1-8 | reverse complement strand
CCTGCATGTCCGGTAGGTGTTTCCTTTGCAAATTGCGTATTCCCGTTAATCCCTTCCCCATATAGCCGGCTCTCCCGACCTCCGAGTAATATGGATTAATCCGACTTCCTATAGGTCTTCGGTCAGCCTCTTTGTCGATTGCACATTCCTACCAATTATATTTATAAAACTGGAACCTATAGTATCTCTCAAGTTCCGGATACTTCTCTGCATACAGCCACGTTCTAGGGCCCCGACAGACCCTCCAAAATCTCACCAATAGCGATTTCTTTGTATTGACTTCCGTGACGTTAAACACGTCGTCATCTGCATTTTCCTCTGTTTCCAGAGTGTACGGGGCTCAATTGTGCTTCAGGGATTATGGTTCCCTTATGGCCTATATGGTGCTCTAGGTAAAGAAACTAAGCGATTCACACAAAAACCAAAAAACGGTTTTTGGTTCTCTGCTTATGTGTACACTTCACCTAGCTGTTACCAGTTTCGGCGCAACACTCGATATGGATGGCTGGTTAGGCCTTACCCAACAGGGACTTTCACCCTGTAAGAACTACCAAGCTTCGCTTGGCGTACTAACCGTCCTGGCTATACACGAACTTTTAGGCTGGCATTCCTTTTGCACCCTTCTTATTGATTCAAATGCAAAAGGCATGCCAGCAAAAAGTTTGGTCGGAGCGGTAGCGGAGCCGCGTTATCGCCTTGTTAGTTGAAATCATGCTGACTCACTTGATTTCACAAGGATTATTGGAGCGTACTTAGGTACCAATCGTTTAATACTATTGCCAAACTTAATTTTTATCTCATCATTTTGCGATTCTATAACCTCACCATCGCCCCATTTCTGATGTCTTATAATGTCACCAATCGAATACTTATGGTCAAAGGTGTTTTTTTCCGACTCTACTGTTTCATATAGTGGAAGTTGGCTATTTCTTATAACCCTGATGGAACTTTCATTACTATTACTAAACTTACGTTCCATGAAAGACAATCTATCCCCTAAAGTGTCAATCGCATTCAAAAGAAGTTTTGATTCTTCAGATATCTTTGTTTCAGAAACCTTGGCAGGGTTAACTCCAAGTAATTGAATAACCGAATTTACATCTTCACTGCCATCTTCAAAAGTATTAGTTAAAGTTGAAGCAATTTTGTCAACTGCTTCAGTAACAGTGTCTATTCTTAAGCTTACATCATAATCAATATCTCTTAAACCTTGAATGTCGAAAATCCTAGGAGTAATGGAATCCCTAATAAGAGTCACTGGCAGACTAAATGCTTGTCTAATTCCTAGTTCATAAAGAACATTCGGATTTCTTGAACTGAGATCACAAATGACTAAGTCAGAACTAATAATATGCTTAAGTATATCAATAACAATATAATTAGTCCTTTGCACCTCATCAGCTCGTAAAGGATCGAAACCTGCCTTTAAACAAGCAGGCCTGATTATATATTCATAAACTCGATTAAAATGGCCTGGCTCATAATCGCTGTGATCAGAGATTGGCATAATTACAAAACATTTTTTTGCTTCTTTTTTTTCCTGCATTATTATCCCTCACAAATTCATGATTTGGAACTAACGTTCCCGACGCTCACCGACCTCAACGATTTACCCATTAGGTTGAGTGTGGTCCCGCATGCTACCTGATAACACTATCACGGACCCGTAAGTGGGAATGGACGTGTTATGTAAAGTCGCTTGCCCCCCAGAGACAGAGGCTGACAGGAAGTAGGCCTTTCCAAAAATGCTTTTATTCCGTCTCAAGAAAGCAATTATTACATAGTTTTCTTTTTATATATGCTGGATGGTTCGTATCAACCGGCACTTTGCAATGTGGGCAAGTAAATGCATCTCCAATGTTTAATAAAAATGTATCAAAAAATTTATTCTCTAATGAAATTCTACGAACATCCCTGAAATTATCAATTGCATCAATTTTATTGATAAAATCAATGTCTAACTTAGATTGTGGCACATCTATACTTGTATAACACCCATAGTCAACAGAATAAACGTCGTAAACTACACCAGAATTTCCTTTATGAGAATATCCTTTTTTCCTTAGATGAATAGCCCTAAAATCTATAAGTTGGTTCAGATATATATTTGAACTATATTTTTGCGGAATTAAAAAATGTGTTTTTTTCTTTCCAATTACTATTTCATTAATAATCTCCTCTAAGAGTATTTTACAATTATGGATTCCATCAACTTGCTCTTTTTTATCAGCTCTATACCAATCAATGGTTGCCAAACGAATGTGCTTGACACCAATTCTAGCGTTACCGCTACTTGTATTAACCATATATTGATCATATGCATTAATAAATAAATTGATAAAGTCTCTTGGTATTCCAGCAGAAGCAATCAGAATCTCCCTTAATGCTTGATTGGCTAAAAAGATATTGAGAAATCCATTCTTTTTCTCTTCCTTAAATAATCTATCCTCAAATTTATTATCAATAGAAATTAAATGTTTGTGTAAAAGGTCATTAAAAAAGTCTTTTGTTTTTTGCGAATTTACCTCATATACAAATCTATTATCAAGATTATACGGAAAAATATCCCCACCATCTTCCAAACCTAGAAACTTACCTTCAACGCTTTTGCCAAGTTTCGCTCTGTTAGTAATTGCAGCTATTTTAAAAGTAAATTTACTTGTAATAAACCCTCTTTTTATTAATTCAGCTAAATATAGTTGAGAATCTAAAGGAATCTCTGACCATTCATCTAAAATGCATATTATTCTTTTTATATCTAGCAAATCTGGAATTTCACTCAATAAGTTAGAAATGTCCGCGAACGAAAGATATCTTGTTCTCTTGAAGGTTTGTGTCACAGTAGTTTCTTTTTCACGAGAGGCATCAAATTGAGGATCTTTACTTAGTTCTAAAGATAGTGCAATTTTTTTGATTTCTTCTTCACTTAGCTGAACTTCATCAAGTTTTTTATACTCCTTGCCATCAAACTGAACATTAAGGTCTTTCAACTTTTTTTCTAGTTCAATCTTTTTAACTCCACTAAATTTATTTTCTTCAAACTCATTAACCTGATATAAAAAGTTAATATTTTCTACTAAAACTTTAATAATTTCATCAATTATGTGTTTAAAAACAATAATAGAGAATTCAATGGAATTGCTATCTGACACTGAGATTAAAGGCAAGAGCTTTCTTAAATCAATGTATATAGGAATCCTTTTTTCAATCGTATACTGTTCAATAAGTACTTCTTGAAATGCTCTTAATAAATGAGTTTTTCCTGTTCCTCTTCGACCATAAATAACTTGATTTTTAATATTATTTATTGCCTCTATGGTATCTTCTCCAGCATATAATTCTAAATAGTTTACATCAGTTATATACTCAGCTCTAATAATATTGGACAGTTCATTTACTCTCTTTTTTAACTTATCATTTGACAAACTAATCATATTCATAAGCTCCCCCATATTTTTTATTTATTACTTATATTCTAAGTTAATGAACTATTAAAAAAATTCATATACAAGAGAATTACCATGTAAATATCCGCCACACGATGTAGCGGCCCTGCGCGCGATTTTTTTAACTACTTTTCTCCACATTGTGTCATGAATATCACATATTATTTAAACTCCCTTTTTTTTACATTAAATGCGATATCGAAACCAATAAAAAACTACCTCCCACTTTTACAGGATAAGGTAGCCAAATTTTTGTCTCTTCTTCAATTCTAAGATAATATTCAACAAATAACCTGTTAAACCTTTGATGAAAAAGAGGAGAATATGTCGAATAGTGAAAATTTGAGGTTCCCAATACTAGCAGCCTTTTTAGAATTTGTTATAAATACCCTTTTCCTACATATTTTATTATGATACTATCTAATTACAATTAACCAAACATACATTCGTATACCAAACTAACTCAAATTATTTTTAATACATTCATAAAATTATTATTTAATACTTATAAAGCTGAAGGGTGATTAAATTGGGAAGCTATCTCATCCATCTAAGAAAATCCAGAGCCGACATAGAAGCTGAAGCCCGGGGTGAAGGTGAAACTCTGGCTAAGCATGAAAAGTCGTTATTAAAGCTAGCTAAAGACCTAAAATTAAATATAGTTAAAATAAGAAAAGAGCTAGTTTCTGGAGAGAGCTTGATGCACCGGCCGGAGATGTTGGAAACCCTTAGGGAAGTTGAGCAGGGTTTATATGATGGTGTACTCTGCATGGATGTAGACCGCTTGGGGCGGGGAAACATGCAGGAGCAGGGTCTTATCCTGGAAACCTTTAAAAAGTCTAATACAAAGATTGTCACCCCCCGTAAAACCTATGACCTTAGTGATGAGTTTGATGAGGAATATAGTGAATTTGAAGCATTTATGGCCAGGAAGGAATTAAAGATAATTACCAGAAGGCTTCAGCGTGGGAGAATCAGATCTGTTGAGGATGGTAATTATTTAGGTGCCCGCCCCCCTTATGGGTTTTTGGTTGAGGATAACGGCCGAGAAAGATATCTTATCCCCCATCCGGAACAATCACCGGTAGTAAAGTTAGTTTTTGAATTGTACACCCATGATGATCCCGATAAAAGAATGGGTACTAATAAAATTGCCAATGAACTAAACAGACTTGGGTATCGATCATATACAGATAAGAAATGGACCCCTTCTTCCGTTCTTAACATAATAAAAAATGCAGTTTATGCCGGGAGGATCCAATGGAAAAAGAAAGAGGAAAAAAAATCATCAAGCCCTGATAAAACGAAAGATGTTCGGACCCGGCCTGTTGAAGAATGGATTGACGCCGAAGGTAAACATGATCCACTAGTATCCACAGAGCTTTATAATAAAGCCAATGAGATACTTAAAGGTAAATATCATGTCCCCTACCAGCTACAAAATGGTATTACTAACCCTCTTGCTGGAATAGTTCGCTGTGGTGTCTGTGGCTCATCAATGGTTTATAGACCTTATATTCATCAGCAGTATCCCCATATCATGTGTTATAATCGACGCCATTGTATTAATAAAAGCAGTCGCTTTGAATATGTTGAACAAAAAGTCATTGAAGGCCTTGAGGATTGGCTTGAACAATACAAGAAAAAATGGGGAAAGAGTAAGAAAAAAAAAGCTAAAGAAAATAATGTCACTAGCATAAAAGAAAAGCAGCTGCAGAATCTTGATAAAGAACTGGCTGAATTAGAAAAACAAAAGAACAGCTTGCATGATTTCTTAGAAAAAGGCATTTATGATACTGAAACATACCTTACCCGCTCTTGTAATATTTCTGAACGTGTCGAAAATTGCCTCAGAGCGATTGAAAATACAAGAGACAGTATTTCATATGAACTGGATAGAGAGCGAGCTACAGAGGAAATAATACCTAAGGTAGAGAATGTATTAAAATTATATAGCAGGTCTAAAGACCCGGCACAAAAAAACAGCCTTCTAAAATCAGTTTTAGAAAAGGCTGTATATATTAAGGAGCAGCATAAGAAAAACGATGATTTTCTAATTAACCTCTATCCCAAGCTGCTCAAGTGATTAAGCCCCTCACAGATAAACAGTGAGGGGTAATTCATTACCTTCTTTATCAACACCAATGGGGTCATATAAGGATACTTCCCCTCTGTTCTTTTTAATTGCCCTTAAGTGCATAAGGATTTCATTTTCAATACAACGCGCAGCATACGTCGCTAATTTAGTTCCTTTATCGGGATCAAAGGTATTTATGCCTTTTATTAGACCAATTGTACCTATAGAAATCAAGTCATCCGTGTCTTCATTAGTCCCATCAAATTTCTTTGTAATATGGGCAACTAATCGCAAATTATGCTTTATTAAGATATTCCGGGCTTCATCATCGCCATTTCGGAAAAGACCAAGATATTTTGTTTCATCTTCTTCTGTTAGCGGTTGGGGAAAGGCGTTGTTGGTTATGTAGGAGATAAATAGAAGGATGCTGCGCACTAAGGTGGTTGTTAAAGCAGCGAGACTTTCAATTGACATAAAAAAACCCACCTCCGATAAGATAACTCATTTTTAATCATATGTATCGGAGATAAAATTGTGCATGTCCTAAAAACTTTCCTAAATAAAAAAGACAGGGAATTTTTCCCTATCTCTTTATCCTAATTTATCAACTTGCCTTTGTATCGCTTTTCTCTGATTTAGTATCAGCTTTAATATCAGCAGTTTTAGTATCGCTTTTTTCTGATTTAATATCAGTTGTGGTCTTAGAACCGCTATTTTCTGATTTAATATTTGTTGAACTAGTTTTATTATCAGTTGAGTAAAACCCTGAGCCTTTTAATATTATATTGACATTTTTACTTATCAGCCTTTTAATCGGGTTTCCACAAGTTGGGCACTGATTAAGAGCCTTTTCTTTTATACCTTGTGTAACCTGAAATTTTCCGCATTCTTCGCATCTGTAATCATAGATAGGCAACTTATTCACCTCCATTATTATGTCTACACAAAGACTGTTATAAAACAAATCTGGACATTTGTCAAGGTATTTTAGTTATCAGTGACCTATCATTAAGTAAATTGTGTAAATAAGTTACCATATTTTTAATGTTCAACTGTATTTAAAATTCTTTCTAATATTTCTTTAAAAATTGGTCCTGCATAATATCCACCTTGAAGGTCCCCTTTCGTAAGCCCTTGGATTTCTTCAACTAAAACAGCAACTGCATATTTGGGCTTTTCAATTGGAGCATATCCTGTATACCAAGCCATATAATCCCCCGCTTGGTTAGCCTGAGGAGTCCCTGTTTTCCCCGCCGAACCATAACCCTCGATCCATGCTCTACGTCCTGACCCCCGCTGATTAGTGGCTGTTAAAACTTTTTTTAATTTCTGTGCAGTTTCCTTACTATATATCTGTTTGTATTGGGGAATTTCAATGTAACTTTCCATTGTTTGCTTATTCCTTATTGCCATTATTAAACGACTCTTCCAGGGGTCCACCATTTCCTGATGATAGCCATCCCTGGCAATTGTAGCCATCATATTGGCGATTTCTAAAGGAGTTACCTCGAATATTTCTTGTCCGATAATACCGTGAGCAATAGCCTCTGGAGAATCAAGCTTTTTATTTTCAATTGGTTTAAAACCGAATTTTTCAATAATAAATTCTTCAAGTACTTCACGCCCTAAGCTTAAGCCTACTTGGACAAAGGTTACATTACAGGACTGTTCCATAGCTTCAGAGAAAGTTATTTCACCATGTTCCCTAGGACACGTTACATGAAAATCAGGAGATGAACCAGTACAGACAAATTTTGTATCCAAAGTAACTGCACCTTTTTCTAAAGCTGCTGCAGCAGTTATAACCTTAAATATAGATCCGGGATACACCTTATAATCAATCACCCGTTCTATCTGATTATCCTTAAAACCCATAGTATTTTCCAAATTGTTTTGATCATAAATAGGTCTAGTGGCAGCAGCTAAAATATTTCCAGTATCTATGTCTAGGACTACAACACTACCTTTTGTAATACTCTTTTCAACTAAAACTTCTTCTGTTATCCTTTGAATTCTACTATCAATAGTCAAATAAATATCTGACCTTTTTTCATCTTTTTCTAGATCTATTAGCCGATATCCCAAACCCTCAAGTATATTATTGCGAGCATCTGTAATAGGTGTTATTATTTTTCCCGGTCTGCTGCCTTTGAGTAAATCATCAAATCGGCCTTCTATTCCTGTCATACCTTGAGGCTCATAACCATTATTTTTATAGCCCATATAGCCAATTAAATGGACAGCCAATGAATCTAATCCATATCGTGATTTATAAGGTAAAATAGCAACACCGGGTTCATTCCAAGCTGAAATTTTCTGTAAAGCATCCATATCATTTTCTACCCTAATAATAAAAGCTTCAGGATAAATTTTCGTATCATTTTTCAGATATGGTTTAATGGCTTTTTCAGAAATGCTCATATGCGGTAGCTCTTCTTTGAGCCTTGCTAATAATCGTTCGGGCTCCAAAACTAGTTTGGGGAAAACTACAACCGTCGGACGATATGCAGCATCTGTTAGGGATATACCATTACGGTCAAAAATTTCACCTCGAACATATTCTTCAGCGGAAATCTGCTTGGTTCTTATTTCTAATGACTTAGAAGCATAGGTAGGTCCCATGATAATTTGCTCATAGAAAGCTTTTCCAGTAATACCCGTAATTAAAATAGTAAAGATTATAATTAATGCTCTCAGCCTGGTTTGCAAGCTTAGCCCTCCATTTAATAATCATCCTAATTTATATACTTACCGTTTTTTCTCTTGATAAACAAAAATAAGCCCTTACAAGGACTTATTTTTGTTAAATTCCATATTTATTATAGTTTTAGAGTAAATTTTTCGTTAACTTAGATAATCTATTCTTCTTTCTCGAACATATCCTTTCCTACACCACAATCAGGACAAACCCAGTCATCACCAATATTCTCAAATGCTGTACCCGGTTCAACCCCATTATCAGGATCACCTTTTTCGGGATCATAAACATAGCCACACACGGTGCAAACCCATTTTTCCATAACTAGAACCCTCCTATTCAAAAAAATATTAACAAAAATAATATACACATTTCCAGATAATTCTAAACAATAATTTATATTTTTAAATTATTCTATTTATAACTAAGCCAATTACAGAAAAACAATTTTTTTAGGAAAGTTGTCAAGTATACCTAATACATCACTCTTAGTTTCTGGAGTAACCGTTAAGGCAATTAAACCTTCCTGCCCATTTAACGTAGTTACAACTGCCAAACCATCATAGCCTTCAAATATTTTATTAATATATGAAATATCTCGGGGTTCGACCTTAATAAGTATTTTTAAAGGATTATTCATCTGTTTTTTCTTTTCTTAAGAGATCATATGGAAAAACTCTTTCTTTGACAGGTATTTTAACAATCTGTCTAGGGTGGGGTGCAGCTTCTATTTTATTACCCTCCGAATCGATAATTTCTGTTATTATTTGACTGAAATCATTTTCCTGTGGTCCAAAGAACTCAACCTTATCCCCTATCTGAAAGCGGTTTCTTTGTTCTATAGTTGCTATTTGACTGCTCTCATCATAATCTAAAACAACCCCAATAAAATCATAGGGTCTTATATAGCTTGAACTAGTTAAAGTGGCCGCACTATCCCCTAGTTTACCAAAATAAAATCCAGTTGTATAGGGTCTGTGACTTACTTTTTCTAACTCTTCACGCCAGTAATTAGTATCAATTTTTTCCTGTCCCGGGTTTAAATAATTATCAATAATTTTTCTATAGGCTCTAATTACTGTTGCTGAATAATATAAACTTTTCATGCGCCCTTCGATTTTGAAGCTATCAATACCAGCATCAATTAATAATTCCATGTTTTCAAATAAACAAAGGTCTTGGGAATTAAAAACATATGTACCTCGTTCATCTTCAATTACAGGGTAATATTCACCTGGTCTTTTTTCTTCTACTAAATTATAATTCCAGCGGCAGGCTTGAGCACATTCACCCTGGTTGGCATCCCTGTCAGCCATATAGTTGCTTAAAAGGCACCGACCAGAGTAAGAAATACACATAGCACCATGAATAAAAGCCTCAATTTCTACAGGAACTCTTTTTTTAATATCTTTTATTTCTTCTAATGACAACTCACGAGCTAAAACTATCCGCTCTATCCCCTGTTCATACCAGAATTGTGCACTAGCCCAATTAACATTATTAGCTTGTGTACTTAAATGTAAAGGCATAAAGGGTACACTTTCTTTAGCAATTTTTATAACACCGGGATCAGCACAAATAATAGCATCAACGCCAATTGTTTGCAGACTTTCTAAATACTGTGGCAAGTCTCTTAAATCTTCGTTATGTGGAAAGATATTAACAGTTATGTATACTTTTACTCCATGTTGATGGGCAAATTTTACACCCTCTTTTATTTCTTCTAGTTCAAAATTGCCGGCAAATGCCCTTAAACCAAAATTTTTACCGCCCAGATAAACGGCGTCAGCCCCATAAATACAAGCGAATTTTAGTTTTTCAAGATTTCCGGCAGGAGCTAATAACTCCGGCTTTTTCATGTTCATCACCCTTTTTTCCAAATAAGAGCTACTCCATCACCTAAAGGAATAATACTGCTAATAAAATCAGGATTATCTTTCAAGTTTTCCAAAAAGCTCCTCATCCTATAAACCATAGTCTTCTTTCTGCGCTCGGGATAATTTAAATCAATAACCCAACCATTTAATAGTACATTGTCAGCTACTAATAGCCCGCCAGGTTTTAGAAGCTTTGCACTTAAATTAAGAAACTCTGAATATTGACCCTTAGCTGCATCTAGGAAGATAAAATCAAATTGATCTGATAAATTCTTAACTATAATTTTAGCATCTCCATTTATTGCGATTATTTTATCAGCTACTCCTGCTTTTACAAAATTTTCTTGGGCCAATGCAAACCTTCGGGGCAAAAGCTCAATGGTAGTAAGCTTTGCACCGCTATTAAGCCCTCTAGCCATACAGATTGTCGAATATCCAATGGCGGTACCTACTTCTAAGAGCTTATTAGGTTTTGTTATATTTACTAGCAGATTTAATAATTGTCCTACCTCTGCTTCAACAATAGAAATATGATTCTCTTGGGCATATTTTTCTAGCTCTAACAATAATTCATCTTTTTCAGGTAATAATGATTTTAAAAAGCCTTGTAGATTATCATTTAATACATCCTTCATTAAGACACCATCCGCCTAATTGGTATAATAATAGGGGTGACTAAGTCACCCCTATTATTATACCTTAAAAAACATCATTTAATAGCCTAATTTTCTCTTGTTTGCTATATGTTGGTTATGAGTTGCGGAGAAAACATGTTCCCCGGTTCCATCTTTTTTAGCAACAAAATAAAAGTAGTTGCTTTTACCTGGTTGATGGACAGCCTCTAACGATGCTTTACCCGGACTTCCAATAGGACCAGGAGGTAAGCCTTTATATTTATATGTGTTATAGGGAGAGTCTATCTCTAAATCACTATAAAGAACCCTGGTTTTTCTCTCCGGGAAAATATATTGCAGGGTAGCATCACAATCCAGTTTCATACCGATTCCTAGCCTGTTTAAAAATACGGAGGCTATTATCGGCCTATCTATATCAACTATAGACTCTAATTCCACTAAAGATGCCAAAATTATTACATCCTTTTTATTTAAACCGCTAGTATTCTCCGGCAATTTATTATATACCTGTTCAAAACGCTTCAGCATCATTTCGACAATCTGTTTTTCTGACATTCCTTTGGGAATTATATAGGTATCTGGAAATAGGTATCCTTCTAGACGTTTTTCACCCTTTGGAATATCTTCAAGAAAGTCGAATTCTTTAAATGACTCTTCTTCAATAACCCGGCGAAACTCCTTCTCATCTACTAGGTTATTGCTAATTAAAACCTCACTAATTTGTTTTAAAGTATATCCTTCTGGAATGGTAAATTTTTGGGTGATAATCTGCCCCTCTAAAAGCCTGTCCACTATTTCTTTCATAGTCATACTAGGACTTAAAGTGTAATCTCCGGCTTTTAATTTTCCATCCATTTTGTTCATGCGAACATACAGTTGAAAATACTTGGGATTGTTGACTATTTGTTCCTTTGCTAATATTTGGGCAATTGCTGAAGTAGATAGCCCCTGCTTAATATTAATATTATATGTGTTAGCGTCCTCAGGGTTATTCGGTCCGAAAATACTATTAAAAATAAGCCAGATTATTAAAAATACTATTAATAACAAAGTTGTTAATAAGACTAGAATTTTTTTAGGCTTATTGACCAACCTTTGGGCATTGATATTCATCACTACTCCCCTTTTTAACTATGATAAGTTATTATACTATATAAAAATGACAAAATCTATGGACCCGAAAATCCATAGATTTTGTCATTTTTATATTTTTAATGTTTAGCTGTAAGAATAACTTTATTCACAGGTGGATAATAATCCCTGCTCAAAATTTCTTGAACTAAAATATTATTTTTATTATCCCTTACTATTCTTTCTACCCTAACAATATAACCTTGGTTACCTTGTTGTTCAACTATAATCTGACCAATTAAAAGATCTGGCTTATTTTTAAAAATAGTTTCAGGCATAAATGTTTTCTCCACTATGCTAATAATTTCAACTTGATTATCCTCCTGTATTGCACCAAAAATTTTCATCGTTAAAGTACCTTGACCAACATAGGTTTTAAAGAAAATATAACCTTGAGTATTATTTATAAATTTCAAATCTTTTAATCCGTACACAACAGCTGCATCCATCCCTTTAGGGACATATCGAATAGGTAATGAATGTGGATGGCGCTCAGTTACAAACAAATTGGCTCTTAGTAAAACATTATAAAGGGTGGATGACACCTGACAAACACCACCGCCAATACCCTCCACAAACTGATTGTTTAAGATGATGGGAGCGTCATTATAACCTGCTTCTTTTGTTCTTGGACCCACTATTTTATTAAAAGAGAACTCTTCTCCGGGTGGCAAGAGAAACTCATCAAGTGCCTGGGCAGCCATTTTAATATTTTGGGAACGATTTTTTTTCTGAGGATTAAACCATGTTGTAAATTGTCCTAATAAAGTTTCAACGTTCATTTTCCTAATATCATCAGCGATAATTTTAGCTTTGATTTCTTTAGTTTTAATAACAACACTCAGAGGACCTTGCAGCTTTAAAGCAATTTCTAATTGTCTAAGTACACTCTCCATATCGATACCTATACCTGAAATGTCGGAAATAATTATTACCTTATTTTCTGAATTTATAGTTATTCTAGCATCTTGGGGATCTTTAACTAGGCTATTGGTCAATTTCAATATTTCCTCTACAGCGATCTCGTAATTAATCTCTAATTCCAAAGGGATATCATGCTTTTCTCTTTTAATCTTTAATTTATTCCACCATCTTTTTAAAAAGAACCCTTTATTCCCTTTGATTAATCCCTCAGCTATTGCTTTATCCAAAGCTATTTCTAAACCCATCTCATGGTAGCTAGTTATCCATACTTGTTTTTTATCTGGACTAATCAGTAGTATGTTTTGACTTAAAATCTCCTCAATAAAAGGAGAGAGTTTTTTTTTCACCTGCAAATCATTAAGACCCGCTACATCATAACCCTGGATCAAAATGCCATCGATGAATATAGGTTCTTGAGGAGATGAAAAAAGTGGTATCATAAAAAAGGCGAAAAGCATTATCAAAAGTTTATTTCTCATAATTATCACCTGAAGAAATTTAGTTCATTAATGCATATTCGGATTTAAACTAATTAGCACAAAAAGGGCAAAAAAATCCACCGGTAGAACCGGTGGATTTTTTTACTCATCGTCCTCAATCATTTCCTGCCAAGCATCAGCAACCTTTTCCCACTCTTCATCATTTTCAATATCAAATAATATATCTTCGCCATTTTCGTCTTTGCCAATCTTTAAGATAATTGCTTCATCTGACTCTTCATCTTCCTCTTCCATAGGCGAGAGAATAGCATACTGCTGACCCTCAACCTCTATCGAATCAACCAAAGCAAATTCATGTTCTTTCCCATCTTCATCAACCAATGTAACTATTCCTAATTCCTCATCGTCATGATCATGATTGTTATTATTTCCCATATAATTACACCCCTTTCTAAAAGCTATTGCCATTTTAAATCTAAATGGTAAGGTTTGTCAACTGCTTTCCTATATAGCATTATAACCAAATTTCCACTATTTCAAACGATCAAGATACGATTGCAATATTACTGCTGCCGCCAATTTATCTACTACAGTCTTTCTTTTCTTTCTGGAAACATCAGCTGAAATCAATGTTCTTTCTACTGAAACAGTACTTAACCGTTCATCAATATAGATAATTTTAATTTCTTTAGCTTTAAGTAAATCTTCAACAAATTCTTTAACCTTTTCTACTTGGGGACCTAAGGTACCATTCATATTTTTAGGAAGTCCTACTACTAATTCTTCTATTTCAAACTTTTCTAAAAGCTCACATATATAAGCAATATCTTTTTCTAACTTTGTTCTATTTAAGGTTTCTAAGCTCTGAGCTGTAATCATTAGCGGATCACTAACAGCAATACCAATTCTTCTATCCCCGACATCCAAACCCATCACACGCATAACAACACCACCTATTAATTTATTAAAACGTTACACCGTTTTGTATCTACAGAACCTACAGTGCTACAAAAAAACATTGAACACTATGAACAATAAACATATTATTTAGAATATCAACCAAAGACCATAATCCAAGACCACTGAAAAAGTCCAGAATCGTGTCATTCTGAAAGAAACGAAGTGACAATCTTGGCTATTTCTTATACTAGTCACTAGCCACTTCTTATATAATTTTAATACAAAAGTTAGGACAAACGGCACCGCAATAACCACAAAGTACACAATTATTACTATCTACCTGAGCCCGCCCTTCTTCTATCCTTAGAGCTTTATGAGAACATTTTAATACACACTGACCGCATGCTTCACAATAGTCCTCGATATGTAATTTCCTTTTTTTAGTATTTATGCTTGCTAAATATTGAGCATCCGGTTTTTCACCCTTTAATAATGCTATATTTGTTTCTACTTCAGCAATTGACTGCATGCCAACTGCAACCGCATCTAATTCCGGTCGTTTAAAAGCCCAAATTAAAGCAGCCGCTGCCTCATTAATTAAATTACCTCCTCCAATGGGCTTCATACCATATATTCCTTTACCCTTTATTTTAGCCTTTTGTAACAATTCCAGCATTTTATTAATATCACCGTCAAGTATGCCCAAACCCCTATAATTTACTATAGGATGGATTATTTCGATTTCGGAGAACTCTAATGCCGCTTCGACACCTTTGATAGTATGCGTCGATAGTCCTACCGCTCTTATCTTGCCCTTAGCCTTAGCTTCCAACAAATATTCTAAAGCTTCAAAATGCCCTTTAACTGTATAGATACTTTCCTGTTCGTGTAAGAGAAAAATATCAATAACGTCTCTATCTAGTTCCCTTCTTGACTTTTCTAAGCTTGCTGCCATCATTTTTTTAGTATAACTGTATGATTTTGTAGCAACTATTAAATTTGTTTTTAGCTTTTCTTGTGCCTTTTTTATATATGAGTAGGTTTGATATAATTCAGCAGTATCAATAAAGTTAACTCCTAAATTTACAGCCCTTTCAATAATTTGTACCCCTTCATCAATAGGTAAATTAGCCTGTAAGGGTCCTAGTGTTAAAGAGCCAAAGCACAATTTAGAAACATGTATCCCTGAATTACCTAAGTATTCATATTGCATTTTTTATCACCTTTTCCGCACAGATGAAAACCCCACCTTATGGCGGGGCTTATATTACTCTGTGTATAAATAGCTTTTCACTAACTCTTCTAAAAGCTCATCCCGTTCTAATTTTCTAATAAGGTTTCGCGCATCTTGGTAACTAGTTATATAGGCCGGATCACCAGAAAGCAGGTATCCTACTATTTGATTAATAGGATTATACCCTTTTTCCTTTAAGGCCTCATAAACATTTATTAAAATGTCTTTAGCGTTAATTTCCTCATCATTTTTAATTTTAAAATACACGGTACGATCTAGGTCTAGAGACATCCAGATCACTCCCTTATAAATCTATTTCAACCATGTTATCTTATATGTTATATAATTCGCTATAAAACCAAAATATCCTTTTAAGTATACCCAAAAAAATGTTATTGTAACTGTTGGTTTATCAAAACTTCTACATATTTCAAGGCATCTGTAAGTTTTTCGGGGTCTTTTCCTCCGGCTTGGGCCATATCTGCTCTACCACCACCGCCGCCACCAGTTTTTTTAGCAACTTCACGAATAATATTTCCTGCGTGAATACCTTTAACTACAACATCTTTTGTAGCTGCTGCAACTAAATTTACTTTATCATCAGTTTTAGAGCCCAGAACTACAACACCTGACCCTAATCTATCTCTAAACATGTCTGACATTGAGCGTAGATTATCCATGTCCTTTGCATTTACCTCTGCACATAACACCTTAACGCCTTTTATTTCATAAACATTGTTTAAAAGTTCACTCACCTGTTGTTTCTGAGACTCAATACTTAGTATTTCTACTTGTTTATCTTTCTCCTTCAATTGAACTAATAGCTGCTCCACTCTCAATACCAAATCCTTGGAATTTGTTTTTAATAAATCAGTTATTTGTTCAAGCTGTATTTCCTTTTCTCTAATTAATTTTAAGGCGGCATTTCCAGTTTGAGCTTCAATTCTTCTTATTCCTGCAGCAACTGCACCCTCACTGACTATTTTAAATAAGCATATTAAGCTGGTATTTGATACATGAGTGCCTCCACAAAGTTCCATACTATAATTTCCTGCCTGCACACAGCGAACTTGTTCTCCGTACTTTTCGCCAAAAAGTGCTGTAGCGCCTAATCTCTTTGCTTCTTCTAAGCTGGTTTCAAAGTAATGTACTGGGTGAGCAGCTAGTATTTCGGCATTTACTTTATCTTCAATTTGCTGTAATTCATCGGCGGTAACAGCACTAAAGTGGGTAAAGTCAAACCGAAGCCGATTAGAATCTACATATGAACCAGCTTGATTTACGTGCTCTCCTAAAATTCCTCTTAAAGCTTCATGAAGTAAATGAGTCGCCGTATGATTACGGGCAATTGCGTTTCTAATTTCGGTCCTTACTTGTACTTGTACGAGTTCGTTCTCTTTAATTGTTCCTTGAACAAATCCCTCATGGACAATTTTTCCATTAGGAAGTTTATGGGTCTTTTCAACTATAATCTGGCCATTAGGCCCTTTAATTATCCCGGTATCAGCTACCTGTCCGCCACCTTCTGGATAAAAGGATGTCTTATCTAAAACCACAAAAACTTTATTACCCTCACTTTCAAGGGCAACCTTTTTACCATCTGAGATTATTCCTTGTAAAACTGCTTCATTTTGTAAAGTATCATAACCGATAAATTGAGATTTTGGCAGGTTTACTAATTGTTCGCTAACTGTTATAGCTAAGTCCCAGGCTCGCACATCCTTTTGAGCCCCTCTAGCCCTTTCCCGTTGCTGTTCCATAGCCTTATTAAAGCCTTCTTTATTAACAGCTAAGCCTTCCTCTTCAGCTATATCCTCTGTTAAATCCAGGGGGAAGCCATAGGTATCATAAAGGGTGAAAGCTTCCTCTCCCGATATTTCCAAACGACCCTCTTTTTTAATTCTTGCTACCATTTCGTTTACCAGTTTAATACCCTCGCTTAATGTCTCCTGGAACCTTTCCTCTTCTGCCCGAATTACTTTTTGCACATATTCAAGCTTTTCATTTAATTCCGGATAGGTATCTATCATTAAATTTCTAACAACTGGACTCATAAGGTATAAAAAAGATTGATCTATGCCTAGTACTTTACCAAAACGTACCGCCCGGCGCAGTATCCTTCTTAGAACATAGCCCCTACCTTCGTTGCTGGGGATTACACCATCACTAATTAAGAAGGTACAAGATCGAGCATGATCAGCAATAACCCGAAATGGAAAGCCTTGGTGATCAGGGAAGTATTTCTTGCCACTAATTTTTTCCACTTCATTAATTAAAGGCTTTAATAAATCAGTTTCATAATTACTGCTTACATTTTGGACAACAGAAGTAATTCTTTCTAACCCCATACCGGTATCTATACTGGGTCTAGGCAATGGATTCATAGTACCCTTTTCATCTCGATTGTACTGCATAAATACTAAATTCCAAATCTCAAGCCAACGGTCGCAATCACATTCTCCTATTGCGCAGATAGAGGCCGCGCATTTTTTTTCTTCACCCCGGTCAATTAGTATCTCACTACAAGGACCACAAGGCCCTGTATCACCCATTGACCAAAAATTATCCTTTTCACCAAGGCGTATAATCCTTTCTTTTGGCACTGGCGTTAACTCCTGCCAAAGCTGAAATGCTTCGTCATCATCTTGGTAGATAGTTATATATAGCTTGTCCTCAGGCAAACCAACCTCTTTTGTAAGAAATTCCCAAGCAAAAATAATGGCATCACTTTTAAAATAATCTCCAAAGGAGAAATTGCCCAACATTTCAAAAAAAGTATGGTGTCTTGCCGTCCTGCCTACAGTATCCAAATCATTATGCTTACCACCGGCCCTGACACATTTTTGTGATGTTACTGCCCTTACATAAGGTCTTTTTTCTAATCCCAAAAAAACATCTTTAAACTGATTCATTCCAGCGTTAGTAAACAATAATGTCGGGTCATTATGGGGCACTAAAGAAGAACTAGCAACATGATTATGTCCTTTGCTTTCATAAAAATTAATAAACTTTTTCCTTAACTCACTTCCAGATAGCATGTAATTTCCTCCTTGTTTTTACTCACGGGTCTAGCTTACGCGTCTGACAATAAAAAAAATCCCCAATCCCTTGCAGGGACGAGGAGTTCCTCGCGGTACCACCCTGTTACCGAAATAATATCGGTCACCTCAATAGCAAAATGCATAGCCCTTTAACGAGGACCAACCGTCCAATTTCTTGGCAATTCTCAGGATGGGCCTGAATTCTAGTAATACCAGGAAGATTTCAGCAGGTACTTCCCTCTCTGGAGGTGTTAACTAAATCCATCTAATCCTTCACCGAAATAATATCAAATTTATTTGAATTAATTATACAAAGTTAAGTTTTAATTGTCAAACATCAAAGTTCCATTGTTTTCTTGATAATAAAACTCAATAACACCTTCAAGATACCGGTCAATGGTATTGCAAAAATCATCCCAAGAATACCAAATAAGTGTCCGCCAACAAGTAAGGCCAAAATAATTATCAAAGGATGCAAACCTATACTTTTACCTAAAATTTTTGGAGTTATTATATTGCCTTCTATCTGCTGGATGACAACCATAATTATAAAAACATAAATTGCAATTTTTTTAGACTGAAGCAAAGCTAAAGCTACAGCAGGTATTATACCAAATAACGGTCCAAAATATGGAATGATATTAAAAACTCCTGCAATCAATCCTATAACTAACGCAAACTCCATGCCCACTAAAGATAAGCCTATGGCAGTTAGACCTCCAACAAGGAAGGCAACAAATAGGTGTCCTCGCAAAAAACTTTTAAGGATTTTATCCATCTGGTGAACTAAAGTAATAATATCTTTACGTGCTACAACAGGTATTAATTTTAAAAACCATTCTTTTATTTGTGCAAAATCCTTTAGAATATAAAAAGCTAAAATCGGCGCCAAGATAATATCAAATATTTTGGTAAAAAAGTAAACAAAACCTTGGGCAGCACTTTTGAAAATTGCTATCAAAAAATTTTCTGCTTGTTCTATAGTATCATCTGTTATTACTCGCAAGCTTTCAGGTATATCAATCTTACTGTAATTTTGTTGCCATACTTTAATATATTCTTGAACCTGCTTAGCATAAAGGGGAATTGTATCCGCAAATTTATTTAATTCTAGAATTATTCTAGGAAATCCATAAATAATACCGGCAGAAATGACTGAAATTAGCGAAACATAGATAATTAATATTCCCCAAACTCGGCTGATGCGCTTTTTTTCAAACCAGTCAACTAGTGGTTCTAGTAAGTATGCTAACAAAAATGCAATAAAAAATGGCGTAGTTATTGGTAAGGCTAAAATAATAAAATAGCATAATAATAAAAATAAAATAATCAATATAATTATTCGTATAACTTTTATTTGATCGGTCCTGATCATTTTAATACCCCATTGTGTATTTGCCTTTTCTTAAAGTCTAAAAAAGCAGCCAACGCTGCTTATTTTTTATTCATAAATTTACTTACATCTTTTGTTACTTCTCCCATTATTTTAGAAGCTCTACTGGAAATTCTTTTTGTTTTACCCATTAAATTTTTCCTTTGCGGCTTTAATCTTCCGTTTACTATCAATCCAACCATTCCACCTATTAAACTAGCGACCAAAATACCGTTCAAAAAGCGCCGCACTGTGTTCACCTCCTTAATTAAATTAAAGTGGCATCAATATCAGCCATCTCTAGTTCCTCTAAGCTACCATCTTCTGCAATATCATAGACCTTTATTTGATTTCCCAAATTGCTGTACTCTACAAAACAATCCCAGCAATAAAACTGATCTGAGCCTACTTTTCCCACTGCTCTACTATTACATATAGGACAATATTGCTGCATTAATTTTCCTCTCCCTTATTCTTCTTTAATTATAACTGCATCTTCCCCGTATGTAATAATTTGGGGAACAGTAATAAAACTTCTACCGGAAACCAGGTCCTTTAATAATCCATCTGAAACCTCATACCCCAATATCTTTCCTATGTTATCTTCAACTAATATATCTCCTATCGTACCAAGATATTTTCCACTTTCAGTCATTATAGGAGTACCAATAATATATTCTGGTAGAAAATAGGGAGGATTAACCGGAACTTTAAATGGTTCTAGGATTGAATCAAGGAAATCGCTTTCTATTATGACAGCATCCTTGCCAAAACTTTTCACTTTTCCTAATGGTAATAGTTTATTTTCACAAAGAAACCCTTTTAACACATCATTATCTGCATTCAAAACAACATCTTTAACTATAGCTAATTGACTTCCTGAGGTTAGGTCTATAATTGGAAGATTAATTAGATCCGAAACTTTACGCAAAGGTTCCTAACCTCCTTAGGTATGGTCGTTTTATAGTATTGCCCGAAAAAAAAGAAAACATGCGCTTTCGCACATGTTAAATACCTTCAACTATTGTTCCGCCGCCTACCACACAATCACCCTGATAATAAACCACAGCTTGACCAGGAGTTATTGCCCTTTGGGCTTCTGCAAATTCTACTAGAACTTTTTCTTTATTTAAGGGTTTAAGTATTGCTTTAGCTGGTATTGCAGAATACCTAATTTTAGCCTCAATTTGGATTTCATCATGTAAATTTTCATACAGAATATAATTATTTTGATCAGCTATTAACTTTTTTTGAAAAACTTCATTGTCTTTGCCAACAATAACTGTATTTTTTTCTACATCAATTTTTACAACATATACTGGATAACCTAAAGCCAAACCCAAGCCTTTTCTTTGACCTATTGTATAATTGGGCAACCCCTCATGGGTCCCTATTCGGTTGCCCTGTGTGTCTAAAAAAGGTCCTGGTTTAAAATGTCCTTGACCTACTCTGTTTTCAATAAAATTTTTGTAATTATTGTCGGTAACAAAGCATATTTCCTGACTATCTGGTTTGTTGGCCACCCTTAATCCAATTGAGGCGGCAATTTCTCTAATTTGCGGTTTTTCATAGTTTCCTAAGGGTAATAGGGTGTGGGCCATCTGTTCTTGGGTAAAATTATATAAGGCATAGGTCTGATCTTTCATTGTATCTATAGCCTTTTTTAAAACAAACCTCTTTTTAATATTATCAAAAAGTAAGTTAGCATAATGACCCGTTGCAATATAATCCGCACCTAATTTTTTCGCTTTAGTCAAAAAACCTTCAAACTTAATCTTTTTATTACACGCAATACAAGGATTAGGTGTTCTTCCCTGTAAATATTCATTAGTGAAATAATCTATTACTTCAATTTCAAATAAGTCCCTAAAATTCATTACATAAAAAGGTATCTCCAATTTATCAGCAACTCTGCGGGCATCGTTTACGGCTGATAAAGAACAACAGCCTCCTACCCTTTCAACATCCTCTTCAACAGGCCAAATCTGCATAGTTACACCGATTACATTATACCCTTCTTCTTTTAATAGGTATGCAGCTACTGAGCTATCCACACCTCCACTCATACCAACTACTACCGTACCCTTAGAGGACATTAACTTACACCAACCTTTGCTTTTACTGCTATATCTTGGGTCAGTTACTAGTGACTGGTGGCTAGTGGCTAGTGGCTAGTAACTGATGTTAGTCAAACTACCAATATGGACTATAGACGATGGACTATAGTCTATTGTCCATTATCTTAAATTTTCGTTCTCACTTCTTAATTCTCCATTTTCAATTCTCAATTGTCAATTATAACTATCACTTTTCAACTTTTTTTTATAATCTTCAATAGCCTTATGAAGAGCATCAGCTGCTAAGTTTGAACAGTGCATTTTTGCTGGTGGTAGCCCACCTAATGCTTTAGCTACAGCCTTGTTTGTTACTTCTAAAGCTTCATCAATAGTTTTCCCTTTTACCATTTCTGTAACCATGCTGCTAGTTGCGATTGCGGCTCCACAACCAAAGGTTTTAAATTTAATATCTTTTATTATATTATCTTCAACATCTAAATATATCCTCATAATATCGCCGCATTTTGCATTTCCTACTTCACCAACACCACTAGCCTTTTCAATCTCACCTACATTTCTAGGATTAGAAAAATGGTCCATTACTTTGTCAGTGTACATGTAGAACACTCCTCTCTATTATCTATCTCCATTGAATTAAACAAAGGTGACATACTTCTAAGCTTTTCCACTATCTCCGGTAATACTTCTAGGACATAATTAATATCTTCTTCAGTACTAATTTTTCCTAATGTTAACCTTAGAGAGCCATGGGCTACTTCATGGCAAATACCCATAGCCATTAAAACATGGGATGGGTCTAATGAACCAGAAGTACAAGCAGAACCACTAGATGCAGCTATTCCTTTCATATCTAACATTAATAGCAAACTTTCTCCTTCAATGTACCGCAAGCTGACATTAACATGACCAGGTAGTCGGTTAGTACGATTACCATTCAATTGGGATTCGGGAATTTTTTCTAAAATACCATTAATTAATTTATCTCTAAGACCAGTCAATCTGATAATTTCAACTTCCATCTCTTTTCCTGCTAGCTCTGCTGATAAACCAAAACCTACAATACCTGGTACATTTTCTGTTCCAGGGCGGCGTTTCCGCTCTTGTGAACCACCAAAAAATAGGGGTGATAGTTTAATGCCTTTGCGCAGATATAAACAACCGATACCTTTAGGAGCATATATTTTATGACCTGATGCTGAAAGAAGGTCAATATTCATCTCATTAACATCAATAGGGATTTTACCAAAACTCTGTACAGCGTCAACATGCAGAAAAATATTCTTTTCTTTAGCAATTTGTCCGATCTCTTTTATGGGCAGGATAGTCCCTACTTCATTATTCACATGCATAATTGAAATTAAAATTGTATCTTCCCTAATTGCAGCTTTGAGTTGGCCTATATCAATATTAGCATAATCATCCACTGGTAAATAAGTTACTTCAAAGCCTTGTCCCTCTAAATATTTACAGGTATCTAAAACAGCATGATGTTCAATTTGAGTAGTAATAATATGTTTACCTTTATCACGGTTAGCCATTACTGTTCCAATAATAGCCATATTATCAGCTTCTGTCCCACCACTGGTAAAAAATATTTCTTCCGGTTTAGCTTTAATTAGACTAGCAATCTGTTCTCTGGCATTTTCTACTCCTTTTCTAGCCTCTCTTCCATAAGCATGGACACTTGAAGCATTTCCAAAAGTTTCTGTGAAATATCCAGTAACCAATTGTGCTACTTCCGACCGCACTGGGGTTGTTGCACTATGGTCCATATACACTCTACGCATAAAATCCTCTCCTAACTTAGATATAATACATATAACTTTGCTCTTGAAGGTTTTTTGATTCCTCTAGCATATCTTTTAATGTAATAGAATCTAATACCTGAGCAACACTATCCCTAACTTTAGCCCAGATATTTCTGGTTATACAAAAATCAGCGTTTTCACAGTGCTCAGGTTCATCTTCATTAACACAATCAACCGGAGCAATAGGTCCCTCTAAAACACGAATAATATCACCAACTGTGATTGTTTCTGGAGATTTATTTAATATATACCCACCTTGCGCACCTCTTACACTTTTTACTAAACCCGCTTTTCTTAAAACTGCAATTAGTTGCTCTAAATAATGCTCCGAGATATTATTCCTCCGTGCTATAGTATTTAAAGGAATAGGCCCACTTCCATAATTTTGGGCTAAATCAAACATGGCTTTTACCCCATACCTACCTTTGGTTGATAGCTTCACTATATCACCTCAACTTATTTCCTACTGATTTGCTCGGCTTTCGTTTTTAGATTATCATAGGACTTATGCTCTGGTCAATAAATTGCCGAGTAATTTACTCTGTTTTTTTATCATATTTAAATAAATTATTTTTATACAGTTCTTGTTCCCTACCTTCTCCTGAAGGAACATAGTACTTTTTATCAGTTAAACCATCAGGTAAATACTGTTGTTCTACATAATGACCTGGATAATCATGAGGATACAAATACCCCTTACCATTTCCTAACATATGGGCCCCCTTATAGTGGCCATCCCGCAAATGCTGTGGTACCGGTCCAGTAACTCCTTTTCTTACATCATTCAAAGCTTCATCTATGCCTCTTAAAACAGAATTGCTTTTTGGGGCAACTGCAATATACAAAGCAGCCTGAGCTAAGACAAGTCTACCTTCAGGAAGACCAATAAAGTTTAAAGCTTGAGCCGCATTTTGAGCTATAATTAAAGCTTGAGGATCAGCAAGCCCTATATCCTCTGCTGCATGAATTACAATCCGTCTGGCTATAAAACGGGGGTCTTCTCCAGCATCGAGCATTCGTGCCAGATAGTGAAGGGTAGCATGGGGATCAGAACCCCGCATGCTTTTTATAAAAGCAGAAATAACATCATAGTGTTGATCACCTGTTTTGTCATATAAAACAGCTGGTCTCTGAATAGATTCTTCAACGGTTTCTAAATTAATCTTCCTAATACCTTTATTATCAGGCTGTGTTGAAAGTACAGCTAGTTCTAATCCGTTTAAAGCTATTCTAGCATCACCCTGAGCATAATGAGCTAAATGCTCTAATGCCTCTTCTGATACCTCAATTTTATAATTTCCTAAACCTTTTTCTTTATCCTTAATGCTTCTTTTGATTAATATCCTGATATTATTTTCCGATAAAGGGGTCAGTCCAAAGATTAATGACCTAGATAAAAGAGCCGAATTTATACTGAAATATGGGTTTTCCGTAGTCGCACCAATTAAAATTATAACTCCGCTTTCTACAACAGGTAAGAGTACATCCTGCTGTGCTTTATTAAAACGGTGAATTTCGTCAACAAAGACTATTGTAGTTTTTTGATACATACCTAATCTCTCTTCAGCTTCAAAAATAAGTTTTCTAATGTCTTGCACTCCTGCAGTTACTGCATTAATTTTGGTAAAGTGCCCTTTTGTTACAGAAGCAATAACATTGGCAATTGTTGTTTTTCCTGAGCCTGGCGGTCCATAAAAAATTATAGAGCTTAACCTATCACTCTCAATTGCTCTTCGCAAAAGCTTGCCTGGTGCTAATAAATGTTCTTGACCTTCAAGTTCATCTAAATTTATAGGTCTCATCCGCTCAGCTAGAGGTGAGACTTTTTTTAAATGTTCTTCTTTTAAAGTGCTAAATATGTCCATACTATATCACCTAACCATAAGTTTCTTATAAAAATTGTTTTCACTTTGACATAATTTCTGTTATTACCTGGATGGTGTAATCAATATCTTGAGGAGTAACGTCTCTATGGGTGACAAATCTTAATCTTCGCTCATCTACACTGTTTACTAATATCCCCTGATTTTTAAGTAATTTCACACAATCCTGAACATTAATTTTAGCATTATCTATCTCCACCATAACAATGTTTGTCTGTACTGAATCCACTGCGATCGTTATACCAGGCAGCTCATTTAGGGCTAGCGCTAATTTCTTAGCCTGAGTGTGGTCCTCTTCTAATCTTTCCACCAAATTTTCCAGGGCATAGATTCCCGCTGCTGCCAAAATACCAGCCTGTCTTAAGCCTCCACCTAGCATTTTTCGATATTTCCGAGCACGTTCAATAAAACTTTTATTTCCTACTAGCATACTCCCTACAGGAGCCCCTAATCCCTTTGATAAACAAAACATAACTGAATCAGCATTTTTTACAAGGTCTTGTACAGGAATTTTCAAATATACAGCAGCATTAAAGATTCTTGCACCATCTATATGAACTTTCAGCCCATTATTTTTGGCTATTTCTGATAAATTAATTATTTCTTCCAAAGTATAAACTGTACCGCCCCCAAAGTTACTGCTATTTTCCAAACACAGTAAGGTAGCTTGAGGATAATGAATATTTTTCGGCCTAATTGCTTCTTTTAATTGGAGAGGGGATATTTTTCCATTGATACCTGTAATAGTATTAGGCATCACTCCTGCTAGCATAGCTATTCCCCCGACCTCAAAAGCATAAATATGGGCGCTCTTTTCTAATAAAATCTCATCGCCACGAGAAGTAGAAGCTAAAACCGCCAACTGGTTACCCATTGTTCCACTAGCAACAAAGAGAGCGGCCTCTTTACCTAACTTTTGAGCAGCCAAGCTTTCTAACTTAAGCACAGTAGGATCTTCACCATATACATCATCGCCTACCTCTGCATCAGCCATTAGTTGGCGCATAATATTACATGGTTTAGTAACAGTATCGCTTCTTAAATCAATATATTTATTCATTTCTTTTCCCAGCTCCTTGTGTTTTATCACTTTTTAATTCGTTAAAAGCTTGAAAGATTCCTGCATTTATAGTTACTGGTGGCTAGTGGCTAGTTATTAGTGACTAGTGACTAGTGACTGGTGATTGGTTGTTAGTGGCTAGTTGTTAGTGACTAGTGAATAGGAAGAGCGTGTTGCCATGAAGGTCTAGCTTTCTTGATGTGCGATCGTGTTACTGTGCCACCGATTAAGGGAATTGCTATTGGTTAAGATGAAATACAAAAAAAGGGTCAATAATGACCCTTTTCGAACTTATCCTTTACTAGTCACTAGTCACCAGTAACTAGTAACTAATTAAAGTGCCTGTTCAATTGCCTTCGCTAACTCTCCTTTAGGGCGAAAACCAACTATCCGGTTTTGTTCTTTACCATCTTTAAATATTATTAAGGTAGGTATACTCATTACACCAAATTGTTGAGCAGTTTTACCACATTCATCAACATTTAATTTGCCAATTTTTGCTTTGCCAGCAAAATCTTCCGCTAACTCTTCCACTACAGGTGTAATCATCTTGCAGGGTCCACACCATGCTGCCCAAAAATCTACTAATACAGGTTCTTTTGCTTGTAATACCTCATCTTGAAAATTTTCATCAGTAAAAGTTATTGCATTTCCCATATTACTAACCTCCTAATATAATTTGAAATTTATTATTTGATAAAGCTTGTCAATACTTGCATAAGTTCCTTAACAACATCCTCTTGAGATTTATTAGAGTCCACCGAGTTAGTTAGGCACTCATTTGCATGGTTTTCAAATATTAATGTTCCTGCCTTATTCACAGCAGCTTTAACTGCTGCTATTTGGATAAGAACATCAACACAGCAGGCATCACGCTCAACCATTTTTTGAATTCCTTTAAGCTGACCCTCTATTCTACGTAGTCTTGTTAGAATGTTGCTTTTCTCATCATTTACCATTTCTACCAACTCCATAATACCTAGTAGGGGTATCTAAGTCTGATTATAATTATTCAGGCAGAAGATGTCAAATATTATTTAAAAATTATTTATTTAAATATTTAATATATCACTAATTACTTCACCAGCTATGATTAAGCCTGCAGTGGGAGGAACATAAGAAATACTTCCGGGCATCTCCCGCTTACCTGAATTGTTATCTAATTTAATTTTATCGGGCTTAATAATAGGGTCAGGTGAATATACAACTTTTACACCATTATGTATTCCCCTTAATCTTAATTCTTTTCTTATGACTTTTGCCAAGGGACAAACTCTAGTTTCACTTATATCTACAACCTGAAAATTCCTATTACTTAATTTATTAGCTGCCCCCATGCTTGATATTACGGGTATCTTATGTTTCATTGAATATTCAATAATAGCTAGTTTTCCTGTGATATTATCAATTGCATCAACAATATAATCATATTGTCCCAATAATAAGTCATTAATATTATCAGGTGTGCAAAAAGTTTTTTCTGTCTTTATTTGAGCTTCCGGATTTATATCATTTAATCTCTTTTGCATTATGTTGACCTTTGCTTCACCTATAGTTGAAGTTAACGCATGAATCTGTCTATTTATATTGGTAATATCTATAACATCATGGTCAATAATAGTTAAACTTTCAATACCCGCTCTAATTAACGCTTCAGCTGTATATGACCCAACACCACCTATACCAAATACTGCCACGCGGGAGTTTTGTAAAGTTTCAAAACCCTCTTCGCCAATTAAAAGCTTTGTTCTATTAAAAATTCGGGACATCTTTCCCCACCTCATTAATATTCTTAGTTTATTTATGTCAATTTATTTAAAAAAAATACGCAGTTAATAACTGCGTTTTAATACCCCACTATGCCGTGGTGCCGGAGTTTTGAACCTGCTCCCGGAGGTGGGTGCCCTCCTGAATGTTTCGTAAGTCCCCCGATGGGCATATACTACACAGCCAGAGTTAGGCTCCCAATGTTTAAGTGTTGGCTCAAAACTACCGAAACGCCTCACGAACACTGTAGGGAGTTTTAGTTAATTTCTTAACAACATTTTATCATATACAACAGTTCTCTTCAAGTTTTAGCAAGGTATTAGTTATTATTTCCCGGTTTGGAATTTAACTTAATATGCAGTTCTTTTAGCTGCTTAAGATTTACTTCAGAAGGGGCATCTGTCATTATATCTGAAGCACTTTGGGTTTTAGGGAAAGGAATCACGTCCCGAATAGTATCCTTACCAGCCATTAACATTACCAGTCGGTCAATACCAAAAGCTATTCCGCCATGGGGAGGTGTACCATACTCGAAGGCCTCTAATAGATATCCAAACTTTTGGTTTGCTTCTTCAGCTGATAAACCAAGTAAATCAAACATCTTCTCCTGTACATCCCGTTGGAAAATCCGAATGCTCCCTCCGCCAATTTCCACACCATTTAAAATCATGTCATAGGCTTGAGCCCTAATTTTATCAGGTTTAGTTTCCATCAGTTCTAAATCATCAACTACCGGTGAAGTAAAAGGATGGTGCATAGCAAAATACCTTTTCTCCTCTTCATCCCATTCCAATAAAGGAAAATCTACAACCCATAAGAAGTTTAACTCAGCTGAATTAATTAAATTTAATCTGTTCCCTAATTCTAAGCGCAGGTGACCTAAGCTATCATTAACAACCTTTTGCTTATCAGCAACAAATAATAGTAAATCTCCAGATTCTGCCTTGAATATTTCTAACAGTGCACTGATCTCTTCATTGGTAAAAAATTTAGCAATTGGTGATTTAATACCTTCTTCTGTTATGATTATATATGCTAAGCCTTTTGCACCAAAGATATTAACATATTTAGTTAAATCTTCTATTTCTTTTCGGGAATATCCAGCACAGCCTTTGGCATTAATCCCTTTGACCTTACCACCATTTTTAACAGTTTCTGTGAAAACTTTAAACTGCGAGTTCCCCACAAGCTCAGTAACATCCTCTAATTCCATGCCAAAACGAAGGTCAGGTTTATCTGAACCATAACGCTCTATAGCCTCAACATACGACAATCTTTTAAAGGGAGTCCTTATTTCTTTATTTAAAGTCTCTTTAAAAACATAGACAATCATATCTTCCATCAAGGTTAATATATCATCCCTTTGGATAAAAGACATCTCTATATCTAATTGCGTAAATTCAGGCTGCCGGTCAGCCCGTAAATCCTCATCTCTAAAGCAACGGGCAATTTGAAAGTATTTTTCCATGCCTGCTACCATAAGTAACTGTTTGAAAATTTGCGGTGATTGGGGAAGAGCAAAAAATTTACCCTCGTGGATACGACTAGGCACTAGATAATCCCTAGCTCCTTCAGGTGTACTTTTAGTTAAAATTGGTGTTTCTATTTCCAGAAAATCATATTTGTCAAGAAAATCTCGGATAGTCTTAACGGTTTTATGTCGTAATATTATATTCTTTTGCATTTCTGGCCTTCTCAAATCAAGATAACGATATTTTAACCTTATTAATTCATCAACCTCTACTTCGTCGGCTATATAAAAAGGTGGAGTTTTAGCTTTATTTAGAATTACTAGCTCTTTGGCTATAAGCTCTATATAACCGCTTGCAATATTGGGATTTATCATGCCCTCAGGACGTAATATTACTTCTCCCTTTACAGCAATTACAAATTCGGAACGAATCCTTTCTGCTAACGCAAAAGCTTGATTCTCGATTTCAGGACTAAATACAACTTGTACTAAACCAGAACGATCCCTTAAATCAACAAATATTAAACCACCATGGTCACGGCGTTTTTGAACCCATCCCATTACTACTACTTCACTGCCAACATCATTTTTACCGATATTATTAGAATTATGAGTACGCTTTAAATGTTGTGCGCCATTAAGCATTCTTAAGTAAGCCCCTTTCTAAGTAGCTAATTATTTCATCAATTGGTATTTCTTTTTGTTCACTTGTAGCCATTTCTTTGACTATGATCTTATTATTAGCTAATTCTTCTTCCCCTAAAATAAGGGTATATTTCACATTAAACCTATCTGCTGCTTTCATTTGGGCCTTAAGACTCTTTTCAAAGTAATCTTTCTCTGTGCTAATGCCCTTTTTTCTTAATTCCATAGCCAGTCGGAAAGATAATTCCTGTGCTTTGGGACTTATTGCTGCTATATATATTTCTGGATCAGACAAGGGACAAGCTAAATTAACCTTCTCGTTATTTAATGTTAGAAGAAGCCGCTCAAGTCCCATAGCAAAACCTATTCCCGGCATAGGCTTTCCTCCGCATTGCTCAATTAAACCATTATAGCGCCCCCCGCCACAGATGGCACTCTGAGCACCTATACCCTTTACTAATATTTCAAAAGCTGTATGTGTATAATAATCTAATCCCCGAACCAGCTTGGGATCAAGTTTATAGTTAACTTTTAATATATCAAGGTAATTCAAGACCTGTTGAAAATGACCTTTGCACTCAGGACAGGCTGAATTTTCTGTAGTTGGTGCATCTATACTTATTTCCTGACAGGAGGGGTTTTTACAATCTAATATCCGCAAAGGGTTTTTAGCCATCCTATCCAGACAAGTGCTACACAGCTTGTCTTTTTTATCTTCAAAATATTTAAGTAAATTCACATGATGTTGAGGTCGGCATTCTGGACAACCTACAGTATTAATATGAACTTCTATGCCTGATAAACCTAATTTTTCCAAGTAAGTACAGGCCAAGCCAATAACTTCCGCATCAATACTTGGGTGATGGGAGCCAAATACTTCTATTCCATACTGATGAAACTGCCGATACCTGCCAGCCTGTGGCCTATCATATCTAAACATAGGTCCAATGTAATACATTTTTGTTGGCTGTGGTTCAGCAAAAAGCTTATTTTCTAAAAATGCTCTGACAGTTGAGGCAGTTCCTTCTGGTCTAAGGGTAATATTTCTTTTACCCCGGTCAAAAAAGGAGTACATTTCTTTTTCTACAATATCAGTAGTCTCCCCTACTCCCCTAAGAAATAGTTCTGTATGTTCAAATATAGGAGTACGAATCTCCTGATAGCCAAAATCTCTGCTTACTTCTCTAGCCGCATTTTCTATAAATTGCCACTTCTCAACCTCTCCGGGTAAAATATCATTAGTTCCCCTGGGACGAGTAGTTAACATGTCTTGCTCACTCCTTCAATTTTAACTTATCAGCTGTTTACTTAATTATTGGCATAAAAAAAACTCGAACCCAAAAAAGACTTTTGGGACGAGACTTACCCGCGGTGCCACCCAATTTGAGCATACTTCTATGCCCCAACTTATTTCACATTTAACGGTGTCCCGGATGCATGTGCATCAACTCCAAGGTGTTCTTTCAATAGGCTTTTTTAAAAACTGTTCTCAGTCTCGACAGTTTATCCCTGTTAGAAACAATCCTATTTACTCGTCTTTTCATAGTTATTACCTTTATTTACATTATTCTAGCCAAGCCCTAGTATTTTGTCAACTTTAGTTTTTATTATTTCGTCTATCCTTTGGCAATATATAATCAAGTCTTTGGGATTATAAGTATTTTTTAGCGTCCAATCCCTAGTGTCAACAATTTTTGTACCAGCACCTACGCCTAACCCCCAAATAGTTTGCCGCTCCTCTATCATCTGTATATTATAAATACAGGGTTGTCCACCTAAGCTGTAACCAATATTCTCCTGGTTGCCCGTAATCTGTTTTTGGCGGTATAAATAGTAGGGCAAATAACCATTATCCTTACACCAATCTTCAGTAAATGCAAACATTTCTTCCACTTGGTTGTCTAAGCCATCAGTCTCCGTTTTTCTCTGTAGTTTGGCTGTTCTCTTAATAGCTAAAGCATGCAAAGTCAAGTTTTCTGGTTTGAGCTTTCCAATTTCTCCTAAAGTATATTTTATGTTTTCTACTCCTTCATTAGGTAATCCAATAATTAAATCCATATTGATATTCTTGAATCCAATATTACGGGCCATCTTAAACTTTTCAAGAATATCCTGGGGAGAATGGTTTCTGCCGATCTTCTGTAAGGTCTTTGCCCACATTGTCTGTGGGTTAATGCTAATTCTATTTACCTGATAGCTTAATAATAAAGCCAGTTTTTCTTCATCAATAGTATCTGGTCGGCCTGCTTCAAAGGTATATTCTATAGTAGCTTTGGAGAAAAAACTTTCTTTAATGCCATTCAATAAAAGTCTCAACTGTTTTAAATTCAGTGTAGTAGGAGTTCCGCCTCCCACATAAATAGTTTGAACTATATTATCTGATCTATTAATGGCTTCGCCAACCGCTTTGATCTCTTTTAATAAATACTGCAGATAGTTCTCAAGCTCTTTAGGTCCGGTCGAAAAAGCGGGAAAAGAACAATAGCTACATCTTGTAGGACAGAAAGGAATACTAATATAGATACTAACTAATTTTTTTGCTGCTTCAGCATCCAGAAGATATTTTCTCTGTAATTGGGTTATCTGAATAAGTTTCTCCGCTTTTTCAGATGCCAATAAGTATCTGCCCTGGAGCAATTCTATAATCTTTTCCTTTGTAAAATCCTGTTCCCAGAAACGATGTACAATTTTTGTTGGTCTGATGCCAGTCAAAATGCCCCAAGGGCTGGCTTTATACATCAATATTTCAGTAAAAAAGCGATAAACAGCTAATTTAATAGTTCTTTTAACTTCGTTTTCGTCCGAATTTTCAAGATCCTCTACTATACAAGGACCATCACAAAGTCCAACAACAATCTCACTATTATCTACTGTTATAAATAAAATATTTTCAGCAGCTTCTTCACCTATTAATTGCTGCCAGCGTAATTGGGGTAAAAAAACTCTAATAACATCAAATATTATTCGAGCATATTTTCTACTATCTTGGGTTAAAGTTATATTCATTTTATCCCTGCTTTATTTTAAGAATGGATTAATAGCTTTTTCTTCTCCAATTGTGGAGTGAGGACCGTGACCCGGATATATTTTAACCTCATTTGATAGGTTTATTAATTTATCTTTTAAGGAGTTTGTTAAGGTTTTATAATTACCGCCAGGCAGGTCTGTTCTGCCTACCGAGCCATTAAACAGGGTATCTCCAGTAAAGCATATCTTTTTAGTAGTATTTAAAAGGCAAATACAGCCCGGAGTATGACCGGGAGTATGCAATACTTTTAGTGTAATTTTACCAAAGTTGATAATATCACCATCGGTAAGTTCCCTATCTGCCTTTGGTGCGTTTGTCTTTTCCCCCAGATAGTGGGAAAGATTTCGGGAGGGATCTGTTAACATAGCAGCATCTGATGTATGAATTAAAATTTCTGCTCCAGTACTTTCTTTCACTTCTTTATTCGCCTTGATATGGTCATGGTGCCCATGGGTATTAATAATATATTTTGTTTTGATTCCTAAGCTAGTAATAGCTTCTATGATTTTAGTACCTTCATCACCAGGATCTATTACTACTCCTTCTTTTGTCTCTGTACAATAAACTATGTAGCAATTTGCCTCAATTGGTCCTACTATTAATGTTTTAATCTTCATCTCACTAACCTCCTAAAATATCTTTTTGCTTTCTAAAAGTATAGTTACTGGTCCATCATTAATTATTTCAACCTGCATATAAGCTTGAAATACACCCTTTTCCACCTCTACGTTTAATCCTTCTAGATACTTATTAAATTTATTATATAATTCTTCGGCTAATTTAGGATCAGCCGCCTCAGTAAAACTTGGTCGTCTACCTTTCCGACAGTCACCATATAGAGTAAATTGAGATACTGATAGTATTTTCCCTTTGATATCAAGTAATGATAAGTTTAATTTATTGCTTTCATCTTCAAAAATTCTTAAGTTACCTATTTTTTCTGCTAAATATTTAGCATCCTCCTCGGTATCATCATGGGTAATTCCTAAAAGCACAACTATGCCCCGATTTATCCTTCCAACAATGTCTCCTTCCACCGATACTGACGCTTGCCTAACCCTCTGGATAACAGCACGCATTATCTATCTCACCTATCTTCTAGTAATTATTAGGAGTTACCCTTCTCACTTCTACAATGTCCTTAACTCGTTTAATTTTGACAATTAAAGCATTTAATTGCTCAAGATTGTTGATTTCAATCTTCAAATCAATTACAGCACTACCATTTTTTCTTGCTCTAGCGTTTAGTGCATTTATATGAATTTTGGCATCATTAACTATATTAATAACATCCATAGCAAGCTTAGCCCGATCTAAGGCTGTAACCATAATTTCTACCTGAAAAGAGGATTTCTCCGTTTCATCCCAAGCTGCCTCCAGCAAGCGCTCTGGTTCTTCGATGATATATATTTTAACATTAGGGCAATCTCCCCTGTGAATGGAAACTCCCCTGCCTCTAGTAATATATCCTATTATTTTGTCCCCAGGCAACGGATTACAACAGCGTGAGAAGCGAATCATAACATTATCTACACCCTTTACCCTAACGCCCTGGGAACTGCTTTTTGTACTACTGGTTCTTTTGACCTCTTTAGGTAGACTCAAAGCACTATCGTCATTTTCAACCTTATAGGATTTATCATACTCTTCTCTTAGTTTGAATTGTACGTGCAACGGACTAATAGTTCCGTCCCCGATAGCAACAAATAAGTCTTCGGCTACACTTAGCCCTAATCTTTTAGCGATATTATTTAATCTCTCTGTTTTGGTATAATAACCAACTTCAAGACTATGTTTCTTTAGTTCTTTTTCTAAGAGTTCACGACCCTTTAGATAATTTTCCTCCCGCTTTTCTCTTTTAAACCATTGTCTAATCCTGTTTTTTGCCTGAGAGCTATTGACAATTTTTAACCAATCCCGGCTAGGACCATTGGCTTGTTTTGAGGTTAATATTTCAACTATATCCCCAGTTTTCAGCTCATAATCAAGGGGGACTATCCTACTATTTACTTTACTCCCTATACACCGATGACCGACTTCCGTGTGAACACGATAAGCAAAATCGATAGGGGTAGAGCCGGCAGGAAGTTCAAACACATCCCCTTTAGGTGAAAAAACAAAAACAACGTCAGAAAACAAATCTATTTTTAAAGTCTCAACAAATTCTTTAGAATCCTGTAATTCATTTTGCATTTCACTAATTTGCTTTAACCAGGTAAAGGTCTCATCAAATTTAGATTTTTGTTTAAGACTTTCCTTGTAAAGCCAATGGGCAGCAATACCGTATTCTGCAGTACGATGCATGTCCCAGGTTCTAATTTGGATTTCAAAGGGTTCACCTCTAGGCCCAATAACAGTAGTATGGAGAGACTGATACATATTGGGTTTAGGCATGGCAATATAATCTTTAAATCTGCCTGGTATGGGCTTCCATAAGGTATGAATTATACCCAGGGTTCCATAACAGTCTTTAACACTATCTACAATTATCCTAACTGCAATTAAATCATATATTTCATTAAGGTCCTTATCCTTTTTTTCCATTTTATTATAAATGCTATAAAAATGCTTGGGTCTACCGCTAATATCAGCTTTAATACTAGCCTGAGACAAATCGTTGCCCAAAATATACATAACCTCATCCATATATTCTTCTCGTTCTTTTCGTTTCATAGATATCTTTTCTACAAGGTCATAATATTTATCTGGTTCAAAATATCGGAAAGAAAGGTCTTCTAACTCCCATTTAAATTTAAAAATACCCAATCTGCTTGCCAGTGGTGCAAAAATTTCTAAAGTCTCCTGAGCTATCTCCCTTTGTTTCCAGAAGGTTTGATGTTTCAATGTACGCATATTATGAAGTCTATCAGCTAACTTGATTAGGATAACCCGGATATCTTTTGCCATGGCCAAAAACATCTTGCGGTAATTTTCTACTTGCCGCTCTTCCTTCGAATAATATTCTATTCTACTTAATTTTGTAACCCCGTCTACTAATAAAGCTATTTCCTCACCAAATATTTCATGAATAACTTTGAGCTCAATATTCGTATCTTCAACAACATCATGTAATAGTGCCGCAGCAATTGTTGTATCATCTAAACCGAGGTTAGTTAAAATAAGGCTAACAGCCAAAGGATGGATGATATATGGTTCCCCTGAATTACGCAACTGTCCCTCATGGGCATCTACTGCAAAATCATATGCTTTTTTAATAAGCTCAGTATTTGCTTTAGGGTTTAATTTTAATAATGTTTCCAATAACTCCGTTAGGGACATAACCACCCTCCTTTTGTCTAATATTCTAATAATGAAATAATATCATAGCCCAGCAAGTTATCTCTTCCCTCCAGAAAGGAAAGTTCAATAAGGAAACCTAGTCCAACTACTTGTCCCCCTAATTTTTCAATTAAATTGATAGTTGTCCTCATAGTTCCACCAGTTGCTAATAAATCATCAGCAATAAATATCCTTTGACCGGGCTTAATGGCATCCTTATGGATTTCTAATTCGTCTTGTCCGTATTCTAATTCATAAGATGCACTTATTGTATCTGCAGGAAGCTTCCCTTTTTTTCTGATGGGGACAAAGCCACACTCTAGCTTGTAAGCCAAAGGACCTCCTATTACAAAACCCCGCGCCTCAGGACCAACAATAATATCGATCCTTTTATCCTTAATTTCATTGATTAACTGATCTATAGCATACTTAAAAGCCTTACCATCTCCTAGGAGTGGGGTAATATCTAAAAAACGAATGCCTTTTTTAGGGAAATCAGGAATAACTCTAATATATTCCTTTAAATCCATTCACATCTACTCCCTTAATATTATGATTTTTTAAGGCTAGTTGTACATAATCTAAGAATTTATTTTTTTCAGCCATACCTTTTTGATATCTTGTGGAACCTTCCAAATTTACTTTAGGTTGAGTTGTGGGTAAATATATGCTTTGGGTTGTACCCTGGAGTTCACGTTTTATTATACCTAACTCTTCAAGAATATCTAACCAAATCCCAATATTATTAGCCTGAATACCAACTATTTTATATATATTTGCCCATTCTGCCAATTGGCTATTAGTTATATTTATTGGATTAGCCTTTTCAGTCAGTTTTTTTAATAAAAGGAAAAATGGCGCCAACTGCTCCCGATTAGGGGAAGTCCCCGCTAATAGCAATTGGTTTAACTCCCTATCTTGAGAGCCATAAAGTAAATGGATTTTGGCTTTAGCTTCTATATTTGGTTGGACCCAGCCTGCAACATAGTTATGCTCCTCTTGTGAGAAACACATGTGGTAGAAGATTACGTTTTTTATATCGGGGATACCCATCCCTATACTAAAGGCACTTGTAGTGACTATAAACTGTAGTTTTCCTTCCCGAAATAAATCTTCAACGCTTTGACGCTCTTCTGTATTTAAGCCAGCGTTATAGTATCCAATTTTTTCTTTATACATAGGTATATCTCTACGCAAATCTGCTGCTAGATAGTATGCCGCTTTTCTACTATTAACATAGATTATACTCTTTTCTCCTGTTCTTATTATGTTTTTTATATATCCAATTTTATCATTAAAGCCTCGTACGTCAATGCAAACTACTTTATCCTGGACAAAAGGGTCAATAACTCTACTTGGATTATTCTTTCTTTCAAGATATTCTTTGAAATATATTTCTTGATCATTATCATCCATTAAATATCTTGATCCATTTATAAATAAGAGCTCTAAAAAGTCCTGTTTTATGTAGGAATTATCGGGTTGAGTACAAGCTTTTAAATCTTTTAAAACTAACTGTAGTGTTGTTTTTCCGTTCCAGTTATTTTTATCTAAGGTAAATGCTATATCTAGGGGCTTTTGGGCTGCGGCTAACTCCAAATAACTAGACATATTAAAGCCTATTGCATCCCATAAGGTTTTGCCAGCTTTTATTTTTAACTTTAAGTGACCCCCATTACTTCCTACCTCTTTATATTCTTTCACTTCACTACGCCGATAAACTAAAAGCGGCTCCGAATTACCACATCCGAAAGGTTCTAGTTTAGCTATTTCTTCTACCAAGTTAAAATCTGCCTCTTCAAGATTTATCTCACCATCCAAATTTAAGCTCGGTATAAAGTCTTCAACTGTTAACATTTCGGAGGCTAAGTGATTTATATGATTTATAAAATTCTCAATATTTTCTTCTCTCAAACTTAATCCAGCGGCTTGGCTATGTCCACCAAATGACTCCAGTAATTCCTGACACTCAGTCAATGCCTGATATAAGTGAAAGCCGGGAATGCTCCGACTAGAACCTTTATAAAGATCATTTTGTTTTGTTAAAATTATTACTGGCCGATAAAACCTTTCAACTAAACGGGAAGCTACAATACCAATTACTCCTTGATGCCAATCTTTTCCAGTAAGCACGATAACTTTTGTTTTGTCCAAATCCAACAATTCTGCCATTTCAATAGCTTGGCTTGTTATTTTGCCTTCAATATTCTGCCGGTTTTGGTTTTCTAAGTTTAGCTTATGAGCTAACTCTCGAGCTTCATCTTCACAATCAGTTAATAATAACTTAACCCCTAGACTCGCATCGCCAATACGTCCGCAGGCATTAAGCCTTGGTGCTAAAAAATATCCAATGCTATTGGAGTTTATGTTTTTATAATCAATATTTGCACACTCACATAAGGCTCTAATTCCAGTCCTTTTTCCTTTAGCAATTTGTTCTAAACCGTATTTAACAATAATTCTATTTTCCCCGACTAAAGGAACAATATCAGCTACAGTCCCTAATGCCGCTAGATCAAGATATTTTAATATGTTATCAGCGTTTGTAGTATCATAAAAGTCCTCTAGAAGACCATGGGCTAGCTTGAATGCTACTCCCACTCCAGATAAATTTTTCCATGTGGAAGTTTCCTTTTCTATTTGGGGATTAATAATTAGACAATTTGGCAGTTCCTCAGGGGGTTGATGGTGGTCAGTTATTATAAAATCCAAACCTAAATTTTTACCTGCCTCAACTTCTGCTTTAGAACTTATTCCACAGTCAACTGTTATTATTAATTGAGCCCCGCTCTCGGCTAACATTTTTAATGCTTCAATATTTAAACCATACCCTTCGTCAATTCGGTCAGGAATGTAATATTCGACCTCTATTCCTAATGCTTTAAAAACATCTGTTAGTAATGCAGTACTCGTAATACCGTCAACATCATAATCACCATAAATAATGATCTTCTTCTCTTCTTTGACAGCTTTCTTAATTTTTTCTAAAGCTTCAGACATATTGTTTAATCTTAACGGAGATACAAGAGTATTTAGGTTAGGTTCTAAATATTCTAGTGCTTCTTGATAATTATCATAACCTCTATTTACTAAGAGCAGAGCTAAGGTAGGTGAAATATTTAGTTCTTTTGCCAAGCTTTCTTGAGTCTTCCATTCTGCTTTTTTAATATTCCATATCTTTCTGTTAGCCATAATCATGCCTCCAATCAAAAAGCAGCCAAGCTACTAAACGGTATTGGTAGCTTGCACTGCTTTTTCCTCAGTCGTGTTTTCAGTATTAGTTTTTTTCTCTACTTCCACCTGAGCCTTTTGATTTAGTTTATCCTCTAATTCTTTAATTTTTTCATCTTGAAGTTTACTTTTACCTTCAAGCTCTCTTTGTTTTCGCCAGTGACCAAAATTCTTAAACATACCTACTAAAAATACACATAATGCACCAAGACTTGCCGCTCCTAAAATAACTAGTACTAGAGATATATTGAACTCCCACATTAAGAAACTTATTGTAACCATCAATGTATTTTGGACAGCAAAAACTGCTACTAATAAGGCAAAAATTAATGCGCCCACAAGATATAGTTGCATTTCAATCCACCACCTTCTTTTTTTTAATGTATTCGCTATTTATGCTCAGTTTCCTGCTTATTGCTGTCAGTTCCTAATAAAGGACATTCATCAGATTCGCATAGATTAGTTTTATTATCACATCGGTCATTGCATGGTTCTGTATGAATTAAACATTGACAGTTAGGGAAAACCTCTTCAAGCTTTAATTCAATTTCATTACATAATATGTGTACTTTTCCAATTGCCCAGTCTTTTGGGACCACTAGGTGTAAATCCACGTGAATTTCAGCTCCAGCTTTCCTCGTCCGTAGTTTATGAAACTCAATATAATCACTAGCATAAACCTGTAAAGCTTCAACTATTTTACGATGTTGACTTTCTTCTAGGCGAGTGTCTAATAGTGGCAAAAAAGCTCTTTTAGTTAATTTTAAGGATTCTTTAATTATTAATAAGGCAACAAATATAGCAATAATTGGATCTAATATAGACCAGCCTGTGAATTTTATTAGCAAAAGACCCATAAAGACCCCTACAGATGTGTAGACATCTGTGCGAAGATGTAGAGCATCTGCTTCTAAGGCAATAGAATCTTCCTCCCGGGCAATTTTTTGTAGATAGGAAGATATTACCCAGTTTAAAGCCCCGCTAAACCCCATCACTAATAAACCTAGCCCTATTTGATTTACGGGGTTGAAATCAAACAATTTATGATAAGCTTCGTAAATTATCCAAATGGCAGCAATAAATATTAAAACTGCTTCTAATGTTCCAGATACATTTTCAAATTTCCCATGCCCATACTGATGTTCCTTATCAGCGGGCTTACTGGCAATTTGAACCGCGAAAAAAGCAATAAAACTTGCTACCAAGTCTAATCCTGAATGGATTGCTTCCGAAATTATACTAACCGATTGAGTGACGATACCAACAAATAATTTAGCAAACACTAAAACAGTATTAGAAATAATGGATACCAAAGCAGCTTTGGTTTTCTTGTTCAAATCCAACATCTCCTATTTTTTTCAACTTATTTTAACATATCTATATGCTAGTAGCTATAATAATGTTTTCATTGAAAAACACCTAATGATTTCTCATTAGGTGTTAATGTGCCAATATATTATGCCAGAGCTTTTTTATAAGATTTATTTTTACCTATGAGCCGTAAGTCAATCCAAATAGGACTGGAAAGGAATATTGAAGAATAGGCTCCACTAGTTATACCTATTAAAAGAGCCAGTACAAAATTCTTTGTTGTTTCTCCTCCAAAGAGAAACAGAGCAAATAGAACAAATAGTGTTGTTACGGAGGTAATAATTGACCTGGTCATAGTTTGCATGATACTAGTATTGACCAAACTGGGCAGTTCAAGCTTCTTGCTCTTTTTCATATTTTCCCTGATCCTATCAAAAATAACAATGGTAGCATTAATAGAATAACCAAAGATCGTTAATATTGCGGCAATAAATGCACTATCTATCTCAATTTGTAAAATAGAGAAAAATGATAGTGTTACTAAAATATCATGTAGAAGTGCAATAATAGCTGCTACAGCAAACTTAAATTCAAAACGGAAGGTTATATAACCCACCATCAATAAAATTGCAACGCCTAAAGCCAAAAAGCCAGACCTTCTTAACTCCTTACCTATAGTTGGGCCAACTTTTTCACTCCGTAGAATTTCTAGTTCACCCAATTCCTTTTCTAAAGTACTAACCATATTATCTTGTTCTGACTCTTCCATAACCTTTGTTTTAATTATGAAGGAATTATTATCAGATGCTTGTATTCCACTGTCCTGCAAATTAATGGTGCCTAAAGCACTACGAACTTCAGCTGTTGTCACATTCTGGGTAAAATCTACTTGAATCAAATTGCCACCTGCAAAATCTATACCTAAATTCAAACCTTGAATTGCCAAAGAGAATAGTCCAGGGACAATTACTAATAATGATATGATATACCAAATCTTCCTTTTACCTACAAAATCCATTAACAAACTCCCCTTTCTATGCTCCATACAATTTATTATTATCTGTTATTTTAGCTAAAGCTAATTGTCGAAGAATGAATCGAGTAAATGATATGGCTGTAAACATACTAGCCAATATACCAATACTTAGTGTTAATGCAAAGCCTCGAATTGAGCTCGTACCAAAATAAATCAGTACAGCAGAGGCAATTAGGGTTGTTACGTTTGCATCAAAGATCGTCCAAAAAGCCCTAGAAAAACCTGCATCAACGGCAGCCCGTAAGCTTTTGCCGTTTTTCAATTCTTCCTTAAGTCTCTCATAAATAATAACATTAGCATCAACCGCCATACCCATTGACAATAGGAAACCTGCGATTCCCGGTAAAGTAATAGTTGCGTTTATTCCTATTAAAATACCCCAAACAATAAGAGTATATAGAACCAATGAAAAACCTGCAACAACTCCGGGTATACGATAATAAAATATCATAAACAATAAAATTGCAGCAATGCCGTAAATGGCAGCATTTTTACTTTTAACTAAAGAATCCAGACCTAATTTGGGACCAACAGTTCTTTTTTCAATTATTTCAAGTGCAACTGGTAAAGCACCTGAACTGAGCAAAATTGCTAGATTATGTGCTTCCTCAAGGGTGCTGAAGCCTCCAGATATACTAGCCTTTCCATTTGTAATAGCAGACCCAACCATTGGAGCTGAAATCAGTTGTTCATCTAAAAATATTGCGATAGCTCTATTGGGGTCATTTTCACTATACTTATCAACCAATTCTTTTGTTACTGCTGCAAACTTTTTAGCCCCCTCGGCATTAAGCTCTAAACCAACAAAATTAACTCTACCGGGGTCCTGTTCGCTAGGGTCCATTCCCTCTTTTGCAGCTTTTAAATCCTTACCGGTAATAACTGTTTCTAAAGTATCTACTCTTTTAAACTCTAATAAAGCAGTTTTACCAATCAAAGAAACGGCTTCCTCGGGATTATTTACACCAGGTAATTCAACAAGAATTCTATTATCACCTTCTCGGCGTATTTCAGGCTCAGTTACACCTAAGCTATTAATTCGATTATCAATAATGGCTATTGCTTTTGCCATATCTTCATCAGTAGCATTTTCAGGAGCTTCTAAGCGAACCAAAACGCCACCTTTTAAATCAAGACCCAATTTAACATTGTTTTGAAATGGTTCAATAGCAGCAAATGTTAGTACAGCTATAATAAGAACAGTTATTAATACTAATAGCAATCTTTCCCAACGCATAGCTTCTCCTCCTATCTAATTAAAACACTGTTTTATTATATACCTGTACCAAAATTATTTCAATTGAGTTATTTTTACCTTTTTAAAAAATTTGCAAATTTAACA
>JUEF01000092.1 GCA_000802045.1 Peptococcaceae bacterium BICA1-8 | reverse complement strand
GTTTGGTTCAAATAACCGTATAGATAAAGTTTAAGCATATCTTTAGGGTTATATCCTGGCGGACCAACGGAATATGGTGATGCTCTGTTAAAGCCAAGTTCTTTCATATCAAGAATAGAAACAAAAGCATCTATATATGCGCACAGGATTTTCATCCGAAATGTAGTCATCTATACTTTCAGGAAATAATATAGTTTGGTTTCGTTCTTGCCCTTTTATATATGCCATATGTAACCGACCTCCTAAACTTCATAGTTAAATTATACTATATTTGTCGGTTTATGGATACATTTTGTCGAAATTATGACACAGTCTGACGGTTAATTACAATAATAACTAGACACTAACCAAATTTTTTCCCTTTTGTGGATATAAATACTAGTTTTTTGCCAAAATAAACTAGTATTTAAAAAGCAAGGGGGATTATATTTTGGGGAAAAAAATGAATCTCCTCATGTTTAGTGGAGATTATGACAAAGCATTCGCAGCCCTGATCTTGGCCAATACGGCCCGAGAGATGGAGGTAGATGTTACTATGTTTTTTGCCTTTTGGGGGCTTATGCTAGTCAGAGACCCCGATAAGATGACTCTGGAGGATAAGTCAACCTATGAGAAAATGTTTGGGATGATGACACCTAAGGGTCCTAAAGAGCTGCCTTTATCCAAAATGAACTTTAGTGGTATAGGCAAATCAATGCTGATAGAGATGATGGAAGATGATAATACCCCTCCCTTGGAAGCCTTTCTTAAAGGGGCGCAAAAAAAAGGTGTTAAATTTTACGGCTGCAAGCTTTCCATGGAAGTCATGGGGTTTAAGCAAGAGGAAATGATACCTGAATTAGAAATAGTTACAGCTAAAACCTACCTGGAGGATGCTCTTAATTCTGATATGCAGTTGTTTATTTAAACACGGTTAAAAAAAAATATAGTCTACCAATACAATTATCGATTAATATATCTCTCCAGCCAGTTTAAAATAAAGTTACTGACCTGGTCTTTAATTATTTCATTATGGAGCTCGTGAAACTGACCGTTCCAGAGCTTAAAGGTACAACGGTCATCGGTATTTTCAAAAAACTCTTGACTAGCCTCGGGGGAAGTTATTCCATCAGCTGTTCCGTGCATTAAAAGCAGGGGAATTTTCAACTCATTACTATGCTCTAAGGCCCAATGTCCCGCCCTATAGCACTCAGAAAATAATCTCACCGAAATTCTGTTGTGGACTAAAGGGTCTTCCATATATGCCCTGACAATATTGGGATCGTGGGAAAGGGCATGGGCGCTTATTCCATTTTCCTGCGAAAAGGAAGGCCATATCTTATCCATAACCTCTCCTATTATTATCTTGATCAAAGGTGGCTCAACGGCTAACCTGAGCCACGGGCTAGTAACAATCATACCCTCCAGCGGAGGTTTACGGCGCAAACAATAATTTAGAGCCAGATTTCCTCCTAGACTATGACCGTAAATAAATCTTGCCTTACCCGGATATCTTTTTTTTGCCTCATCTAATAGCTGTTCTACATCATCCAATAGCACATTATAGGAAGGGGCATGACCCCTTCTCCCTTCTGATTGCCCTGAGCCCCGTTGGTCAAAAGCCAAAAGTGCAAGGCCCTTTTCATTGAATTTTTGAGCTAATAACTTATACCGACCACTGTGTTCACCTGATCCATGGACTAAAGAGATTACCGCCTTGACCTCTCCTGCCGGTTCCCACACTTGAGCAAACAGTTTTAATCCATCCTTAGCTTTCCAGGAAAATTGCTGATGCATGGAAAAACCTCCCTAGGTTATTTGTTAGGCTAAGGTTTCGCTACATTTCATTTCGCTAGGTTAAGGTTAAGATTAAGATTAAGAAAGATCTTAAAAACGTACTTATTTTTAGCCTCACCTTAGTTATAATTGTCCTTAACCGTGTACATCCGTGTGCCCCGGAGGGGTCCGTGGTTAAACAATAGGTTATAGGTTTATTTTTCACCAAAAGTAATAAACACTTCTACCAATTCAGGCCTACTGCCTATACGGATGGGGGGGCCCCAGGTGCCATAACCTGAAGAAACTATGACCTGTAGATTTCCCTTTTCTAAATAGCCCCAATCTACCTCAAAGATCCTGCCAGTAATATAATTATTGGGGAAAAATTGCCCATGATGAGTATGACCGGAGAACTGCAGATCTATGCCCGCCTTTTGGGGTTCTTCTAGGTTCTGTGGCTGATGGTCTAGTAGTATTATTGGCAGCGAAATATCAATATCCTTTAGTAAAGTTTCCAAGGATTTGCGACCATTACCACCGAAATTGTTTGCCATTAGTTCATCACGACCAACTATGTAAAAACTGTCCGCTACTTTTTCACAATTATCCCGCAAGACTCTAATGCCTGAGTCCTCTAAGTGATGCATTATATCCTCAGCATGACCGCCGATATACTCATGGTTACCCATAGCGGCAAAGCTTCCCAGTCTAGGCCTTAACTCTTTTAGTGTTTCGGTCATTTCCTGCTCCAAGAAGATATTAATATTCTCATCAACGATATCTCCGGCAAAGAAAACTATATCAGGATTTATCTTATTTATCCTCTCCACCATATCCTTTAAGCGTCTTTTATCAACTATATTGCCGAGATGGATATCGGACACCATAACAGCATGAAGTTTATTTAGATTAGGGGCAAGTTTAGGAATAGTTATGTCGTAATGGGTAATCTGGGGGTTGCGGGCGCTCCAGGTTCCAAAAATTAATACAGTTGAAATAAGAAGCACAACAGCCAATCCAGTGTACAGATTAAAAGAGGCATTACCTGTCAATTCACCAGGTAAAATTTTAAACCATCTATTTAGAAGCCGAATAATATCAATAAGAATTACAATAATAAGAAGATAATACATGGCCGCCAGCCAGTAGCCACCTATTAAAGCAAGATGTTTTGACCCAAATCCACTTAAAAACCGTTCCCCGAGCCTAGCTAAGATAAATGCGAAAACTATAAACCAATAAATAATCCAGTAAAGCCGCTTATAAGGTGTCATTAAATTGCCAAAGGCCTGCCATCCCCTTATACCAATATAATAATTAATTGCACTATACAAAAAGGTTACTACACCAATGATACCTATAAAATATAACTGCTTCATCAACAACCTCCAAGAATTACAATTATATGTAGGGGCGCGCAGTGCGCGTCCTACCTTCATAATTACCGGATAACTTCGGACGCCCAATGGGCGCCCCTACATAAAAAGGCAGCGCAAAAGCACTGCCTTAGGCCTACCATATTATTTCCAAAGGTTAGCAAAAATAGTCAGGGCTGACTCGCTGGTCTGCCGATACTAGCCTTGAAAAACCTTTTTGAATTCTGCAATTGCTACCTCTATATCAGCTTTTAAACCCATCTCTTTTAAGGCTTCACCTATTAAAGTAACGGCCTTAACAAACATCTCATCTGTTGTATTACCCATATGGCCGATACGGAAGGCTTTGCCAGCTAGTGAAGCTAGAGCTCCCGCCACTACCATTCCTTTGTCTGCAAGGTATTTACGGAATTGTGCATCATCTACTCCTTCTGGATAAATAATACAGCTTAAAGTAGGTGCAGCAACATCCTCAGAGGCTAGAGCCTTCATGCCGTAAACTGCTAATGCAGCTCGGACAGCTTTACCTAAGGCAGCATGTCGCTTATATCTGTTGTCTAAACCTTCAGCCATGACAATTTGCATGCCCTTTTCATAGGCATAAAGCATGTTAACGGGAGGTGTTGCATAATATTTGCTAGGGTTCTGCATAATAGGCAACCAGTTTTTAATGTCACAATAGTAAGCAGGTATTTTTACAAGGTTTTCTCTGGCTTCCAGAGCTTTAGGACCGAAAGCTACTATACCTAAGCCTGGTGGTACACCGATAGCTTTTTGAGATCCGGTAAGGACTAAATCTATCTTATAATTTTCTTGTCCATATTCTTTACTCATATCTTCTTCTATTGCAGCAGCCGCACATACGCCATCTAGGATAAACAGAGCTCCAGCTTTTTTTACGACAGGCACTAAAGCCTCTAAATCTGCTAATACACCAGTTGAGGTATCGACATGGGTAACTGTTACCGCTTTATAGCCACCTTCATTTAACTTTGCTTCTACTACAGCTGGATCAATATGCTTACCCCACTGGGCTTGCAAAGCTTCTACTTCAATACCAAAAGCTTGGGCTAGCTGGATAAAACGATCTCCAAAATAACCATGGCTAACTACCAATATCTTTTCGCCAGCAGCTACGGTGTTGACGATAGCCATTTCCATGGCTAAAGTACCAGAGCCAGCAAAAACAAAAACCTCACCATCAGTATTAAACATTTCTTTAGTCATCTTAAGACCATTCTTAAAGCTCTCCACAAAACGGGGATCAGTGTGAGCCCTAGTTTCACCAGATAAAGCTTCATAAATTTCATCTATTACTGGGGTAGGACCGGGAATTAATAACATTTCCTTATTAGGCATAAAATTTTTCCTTCCTTTCTTAACCTTGATAGATATTGGAATAAAATATATTCGATTTATTAATTTCTCTTTTAATCCCTTAATTCCTGCCACATGTTTCATATAAAACAATATTATCACAATCCTACCTAAACTATACAAACATCCCACAACTTACCTCGCTTTTATAAAGTTGTTGTATGTTATCATAAATGCTAGGTTAAGGCTGAGGTTGAGGCTAAGAAAAATCTTAACCCTAGTCTAAGTCTGTAAAACTGTCCCACAATAACCAATACATTATGAATGGAGGATTATTATGACAAAAACCTTTGCAAAAATCAAACTGTCACTTTTATTAGTAGTAATTTTTTCGTTTTTGTTTTCCACTATGGCCTTTGCTTACAGTTACCCAAGCTACAACTACTATACACCACAAAAAAGCTATTCTCAGCCGACTTATTACTACAATTACTATAAGTACACACCTACTACTAACTACTGGAACAACTACTATAGCCCTAAACCAGTAACTCAACCCCAACCAGCTCCAACGCCGGAACCAACACCTGCTCCTACTCCAGCTCCAACACCTGCACCAACTGCTGGTTTAACAGCTGATGAGCAGCAAATGATTAATTTAGTAAATAAAGAAAGAACGTCCCAAGGATTAGCACCTTTGAAGGTGGACATGCAGCTAGTACAGCTTGCTCGCATGAAGAGTAAGGATATGATTGATAAAAATTATTTCAGTCATACTTCACCTACCTATGGTAGTCCTTTTGATATGATGAAAAATAACGGGGTGTCTTATAAAGCAGCTGGGGAAAACTTAGCAGGTGCTTCCTCAGTTACCACAGCGCACACAAATTTAATGAATAGTGATGGACACCGCAAGAACATTCTAAGCAGCAGCTTTACCAATATCGGTATTGGAATTGTTAATGGTGGTCCTTACGGAAAAATGTATACCCAATTATTTATCGGAAAATAAATAACAAAAAAACGAGCCTCGGCTCGTTTTTTTGTTATTTACTCCACATATTTTGTTAAATAAAGTTTATTGCTGACTCAAGAGAGCTTAGCTACCTTTTAGTATGTATATTTCCCAACTAGTGGCACAAACCGTACCTTGCCTAATGATTCTTTCGTAATTTGCCCCTGTTCATCCTTACTAATTAAAACTAGCTCCTGTACTTCCTTTTTCCCTACGGGAATAACCATTTTCCCTCCTAGCGCAAGCTGCTCAATTAATTCTTTTGGCATAATACCAGCACCAGCAGTAACAATTATCCTATCATAGGGAGCGTATTGGGCCCAGCCTTCACTGCCGTCGCCAACCCTGAAGCTGACGTTTTTATAGCCCAGTTTGCTTAGTCTTTCCTGAGCCTTTTGGGACAGCTCGCTAATTCGCTCTACAGAATATACTTCATGGGAAAATTTCGCAAGAAGGGCTGTCTGGTAGCCGGAGCCGGTCCCAATCTCCAGGACCTTGGATTCTTTGTTTAAATCTAGGTGTAGTGTCATTTCAAGCACTAGGCTGGGCTGGGAGATTGTTTGTTCAAACCCGATAGGAAGAGCTTTATCTTCCCCGGCATACCCCCTAAACTCATTATCAATAAATAAACTTCTATCCAACTTCTTGTAAAAGTCAAATATTTCTTCATTTAAGTTCATCCTTCTCACTCTCTTCCTTAAAGTATAGAAATAACTTTTCGGTAAGTTATTAGTGGCTATGGTGAACAATAATATTAACCACGGGCCCCTCCGGGGCACACGGAT
>JUEF01000091.1 GCA_000802045.1 Peptococcaceae bacterium BICA1-8 | reverse complement strand
TGTCATCCTGAGGGAGGTACGACCGAAGGATCTTAATATTCATCACTACGTAAGATCCTTCGCTATCGCTCAGGATGACAGGGTTAAATAATTTTCAGGTATGTTTTTCTACAGTTTGTAGTCTAAACAACTGGATTCAATTGGAATTTCATATATAATAGTTATTACAATTACTAGAACTGTTGTATTGATGGAAGAGTGTAGAAGTAAGAGAAAATTCCATCGACTATTGACTATCGACCATCGACCTTAAAAAGTCACCAGTCACTAGTCACTACTGAAAGTATAAGGAGGAGAAAGGATGACTAAAAGAATTACTGTTTTAGGTGGGGGACCGGGTGGTTATACAGCGGCCATTCGGGGAGCACAACATGGTGCTGTAGTTACCATAATTGAACATACCTCTTTTGGAGGTACTTGTTTAAACTGGGGTTGTATCCCGACGAAAGCTTATGTGGAGAGTGTCCATCACGGTGAAAAAAATCTAAAAATAATAAAAGAACGTAAGGATGGCATTGTTGAACAGCTGGTTAAAGGGGTAAAGACCTTATTAGAAAAAAACAAGGTAGAAATAATCCATGGTCGGGGCAGGGTAATTTCCCCTCGAGAAGTAGAAGTAGAATTGGCTGATGGTTCTAAAAAAATAGTCGAAAATGATGCATTAATAATAGCTACTGGTTCGAAGACCTTTCAACCTCCTCTTCCAGGTATAAAATCAGGTCGGGTTTTAGACAGTAAAGATATTTTAAATTTAGAAGATATCCCTGAAAGCTTAGCCGTCATTGGCGGTGGTGTTATAGGTATGGAGTTGGCGCAGATTTTTGCTGCTTTAGGCACTAAGGTTACAGTAATCGAAATGCTGCCTAAAATTCTTGCAAACCTTGATGAAGAGCTAGTGAGAAGACTGCTGCCTGTTTTGAAGAAAGAGGGCATAGAGATATTAACAGGAACTAAAGTAACCGGTATTACAGAAAAGGAAGACGGAATCGAGATTTCTATCTCAGGTAAAAAAGACGATGTGATAACTGCTCAGTATGTGCTGAGCTCGGCTGGTAGAATACCCAATCTCGATGGAGTAGATTATGAAAAGTTGGGACTAGCCCTAGAAGGGAGATTCGTTAAGGTAGATGCCCTTATGAGGACTAATCTGCCTGATGTCTATGCCATCGGTGATCTAACAAGAAGCCCCATGCTAGCCCATGTGGCCTCTTATGAAGGGGAAATTGCCGCCCAAGCTGTCCTTGGTGGAAAAAAAGGTGCCGATTATCAGGCAGTACCTGCTTGTGTTTATACCAATCCTGAATTAGCCGGTGTAGGTTTAACGGAAAATGAGGCTAAAGAAAAAGGGCTTTCCTTTAAAGTAGGCAAATTCCCCTTTAGTGCTAATGGTAGAGCTTTAACCCAAAATTCAGCCTACGGTATGGTGAAAATAATTGGGGAAGAAGAAACAGGTAAAATTCTAGGCGCTCACATCTTAGGACCAAGTGCTTCCGAACTAATTCATGAACTGACCTTAGCAGTTCGCTGGGGCCTAACAGTAGAACAGGTAGCAGAAACTATTCATGCCCATCCTACTCTGGCAGAGGCAGTACTTGAAGCCGCCCACGGTGTATTTGGCAAGCCAGTCCATGCACTGTAAACTAAAGAAGGTTCTATTTAACTACAATGTACCATAAGATATTATCCATTTTTATCACCCATTTTTTAATATTTGAGGCTAAAGAATTTTTAACTATTCTTTAGCCTGTTTTATTGTCTTCACGAGGTCCACTTATTTGTTCTTTTTGTTATTATGTACGGATTTTTTATCTGCAATACAAAGAAACCCATGATTGTAGCTTCCCAAAAGGTGTGCAAATATAGAATAATTCCTTGTTAAGCGAATTATTCTATATTTCGACATTCTTTTTTTAAAATATTTTTTTATTTTTTGCAGGGAAAATTATTAAAAGAGCGAATTAAGTGGGTACAAGTGGTGTATAATGGTGTAAAGTGGAACGAAGTGGTGGGAAAGTGGTGAGATGACATGTTTATGGGCGAATATCAGCACACTATAGATGATAAAGGTCGTCTCATTATGCCTGCTAAATTCAGAGATGATTTAGGAGAAAAGTTTGTTGTTACTAAAGGTTTGGATGGCTGTTTGTTTGTTTACGAAATGGATGAATGGCAAGTGCTAGAGACAAAATTAAGAAATCTCCCCTTTACCAAAGCAGATGCTAGGGCCTTTGCCCGCTTTTTTTTCTCAGGCGCTACAGAGTGTGAATTAGATAAACAGGGTAGAATACTACTCCCCACTAACTTGAGGGATCATGCTCAACTACAAAAGGATGTATTTATTATCGGGGTCTCTTCCCGATTAGAGATATGGAGTAAGGAAGTTTGGGAAGACTATAGTAGTAAAACAGAAGCTTCTTATGAAGAACTAGCTGAAAAAATGGTTGATTTCGACATAGGAATGTAGACTTTTACTTTGGGGATAAATTTATCGGTTTGACAATTTCTTCAGGGTGAAGATATTGCGTCTGACAGTACTACTGGGTGAACATTACGCGTCTGAAAAAAACGTGTTCAGTGCCCAGTAATCAGTGTCCAGAAAAATAACCTAATGCTCGTATCAGACGCTCAAGCTAGACCTCAAAGTAGGTGTCAGACGCAATAAATTGACTTCCAGGTATGTCAGACCCAATAGTTTGACCTAAAAGTAAACGGAGTGATAACGACATGGATTTTGAACATGTTCCCGTCTTATTAAATGAAATTATAGAAAAATTAAATCCCCAACCGGGGGAAGTCTTTGTTGACTGTACTCTAGGCGGCGGAGGCCATAGTAAAGCAATAATTAAACGGATTTTGCCAGGTGGAACGCTAATAGGCATTGATCAGGATATTAATGCTTTAAATGCTGCCCAGGAAAATCTTAAGGAATATGGAGAAAATATTATTTATGTCCAGAGTAATTATGAAAAATTAGACGACATAATTACAGAATATAGCCCTAGTGGTATTGATGGTATTTTATTTGATATTGGAGTATCATCCCATCAGCTTGATGAAAAGGAGCGGGGTTTTAGCTATATGCAGGATGCCCCCTTGGATATGCGAATGGATCGGGCTAGTGATTTTTCCGCCTGGGATTTGATAAATAATTATTCTGAAGAAGAAATAACTAAAATTATCAGAGACTATGGTGAAGAAAATTGGGCAAAACGGATTGCAAAATTTATCGTAGAGGCTAGGGAAGAAAAAAGTATCGATACTACGGGAGAATTGGTAGATATTATTAAAAAGGCAATACCAGCAGGTGCACGTAGAGATGGTCCTCATCCTGCTAAAAGAACCTTTCAGGCTATCCGTATTTTTGTAAATAGAGAATTGGAAGTGTTGGAAAACACGTTAGATACAGCGCTAAAGTGGTTAAAAAAAGGAGGGAGAATAGGTGTTATTTCTTTTCACTCTTTGGAAGATCGTATCGTAAAAGAAAAGTTTAAGTTTTGGGCAAAAGATTGTATCTGTCCAGCGGAATTTCCTATGTGTCAGTGTGATAAGCAGACTTTAGTAAAAATTATTACCCGTAAACCGGTTACTGCTAGTAAAAGTGAATTAGATATTAATCCCAGAGCACGAAGCGCCAAATTCCGGGCAGCGATGAAAATTTAGCTTTTTGGGGCAATTTTTGGGGTCGGCATGACAGCACCTCCGTAATTCTTTAGGTCGGCATGACGGCTTATTAGCTGATTATTAGGTCGGCATTACGTCTCATAGGCATGCTTAAGGGTCGGCATGATTACACCCCTGTAATCTTTTAGGGTCAGCATTAAAATTATTATGAAATCTTTTAAATGCGGACGTTCAATTTAACCATTTAGCCGTCATGCCGTCATACAGTATTACTCATTAGACGTCAAGCTGACATCTAGATTCACCCATTAGACGTCAAGCGGACATCTGGAATCACCCATTAGACGTCAAGCGGACATCTGGAATCACTCATTAGCCGTCATGCCTTAGTTGACGTTTTAGCGTTACATTGTTCTAAATCGGGAGGAGGGAGAATACCTTGGTAATGGCTTACAAAAAAGCAGTTGGCACAGATTACTTGCCTGAAAACAACACAAAAGTGATCGAAAAGAAAAAGGTAAAAACCTCCCGTAGAACTTGGATATTAAGGGCTACCCCCGGTATGGCCGTAATTGTCATAATGTTCATGCTTAGCATGACCTTTGTGGTTAAACATGTATGGATAAATTTTTTGGGTTTTCAAATAAGTGGTTTAAAAAATGAGATTGTTAATATTCAAACTAATAATGATAAGATGAAATTAAAAATAGCTAGTGTTGGTTCCTTGGAAAAGGTCGAAGAAATAGCAGTTAACGAACTAGGTATGGTTTATCCTGAAAATGAATCAGTCCACTATATTTTCTCCCCAAGATCCCAAGAGGATAGCGAGGATGCTTCGCGAAATATTGCTAAACTGGTTTCTTCCTCCATGGTAATCAATAATTCAGAATTCCCTATTCAACAAGATTTTTCGCGCAAGGCTTGGTTAGGAATGGCCCAGGATTTTTTTTATCAGTGGCTTTTGGGGGAAAGTAAAAGCTAGGAGTGGGGCAACTTGGTTAGTATAACTATGAAAAAACGTATCAGTTTTATTTTTATGATATCAGCCTTGCTGTTAAGCCTTTTGGTGGTTAGGACTGCTTGGATTCAATTCGTTATGGGGAAAGAATTGCAGGCCAAAGCCATCGATAGTCGATTACGAAATATCGACGTAAAGGCGAAGCGAGGCATTATTTATGATCGGAATGGTAGTCCATTAGCAATAAGCGTCAGTGCTGATTCTGTATATGCTGTGCCATCTCAAGTTCGGAGGTCAAACCAACTTGAGGAGATTGCTGAGGCTTTAGCAGAAGTTCTTGAACTAAATAAAGAAGATGTTATCGAGAAACTTAATAAGCGGATTGCTTTTGAATGGATTAAAAGACGGATACCCGATGAGAAAATCAAGCAGCTTAAAGAATTGGATTTGCCAGGAATAAATTTTGTCGAGGAGAACCAGCGCTATTATCCGAAAGGGAAATTAGCAGCTCATATTCTTGGTTTTGCAGGAATTGACAATCAAGGCTTAAATGGTGTTGAGTTAACCTTTGACAAGGAGTTAAGGGGTGCTTCTGGTAAAATAATGATTGAATATGATGCCGGAGGGCGAGAAATCCCCAATGCTATGCATCAGTACATCCCACCCATTGATGGCAATAGTATTTATCTTACTATAGATGAAACGATTCAATATGTTGTGGAACGAGAAATTGATCAGATGATGAAAATAAAGCAGGCCAAAAAGGCTGCTGTATTAGTAATGGATGTTAAAACGGGCGATATCCTGGGGATGGCTAGCCGTCCAGTTTTTGATCCCAATAATTATGCTGAATATGATCAAGGAACCTGGCGAAATTTTGCCTTAACTGATGCTTATGAACCCGGATCAACCTTTAAACCAGTTGTTGCAGCAGGCGCAATGGAAGAAAATATTGTTAAGGCTACCGATAGATTTTATGACCCAGGGTATATAAAAGTAGGCAAGGAAACTATTAAGTGCTGGTCCAGAACTCCCCACGGCAGTCAATCCTTTATAGAAGGTGTGCAAAATTCCTGCAACCCAGTCTTTGTTACCGTCGGTCTTCGTATGGGCAAAGACAACTTCTATAAGTATTTAAATGGCTTTGGGTTTGGAGCGAAAACGGGAATTGATTTACCAGGTGAAGCAACAGGTATTTTAGTTCCTAGATCTAGAACTAAGGATATTGATCTCGCAACTATGTCTATCGGGCAAGCAAATGCAGTAACACCTATCCAATTGGTTAGAGCTGTAGCGGCCATAGCTAATGACGGATGGTTGATGAAGCCACAATTGGTGAAGGAAATACGGGATTTTGAAGGTAAATTGGTTCGGGAACTTGAACCAGAGCCTATTCGTCAGGTAATCTCCCAACAGACATCAAAAGAGCTGAGGGATATTTTAGAGTCAGTAGTTACTGAAGGTACTGGTAGAAATGCTTATCTAGAAGGTTATAAAGTAGCTGGCAAAACGGGAACAGCTCAAAAAATACTGCCAGGGGGGGGATATTCCAGTAGTGAATATATTGCCTCATTTGTTGGCTTTGCTCCTGCTGATGAACCGCGTATAGCAGTTTTGGTTGTTGTTGATGCTCCTCAGGGTGTCTACTATGGCGGCCAGGTAGCAGCCCCTGTTTTTAAAAATGTAATTTTAGATTCCCTTCGTTATTTGGAAGTACCCCCTGAATTAAAAAATGGAGTAATAATAGAGGAAAAAAAGATAACAGTACCAGATATTAAGACTAAGAATATTGCACAGGCAACTAAGGAGTTAAAAGCTTTAGGTTTCAAAGTCCAGGTTGAGGGGCAGGGTGAGGCAATCATAACTCAGCTTCCTCCGGCAGGTACTGAAATCTCCAAAGGCAGTAATGTAGTTTTATACACTCAGGATTCTGAATCTAATCAGATTGTAGTGCCCGATTTAACAGGCAGAACAATTAAAGAGGCCAGCAAAATATTATCGGATATTGGTCTAGGTATGGCTCCTCAGGGAAGCGGTTTAGCAGCTCTACAAGAGCCATATCCGGGTACAAAGGTGGATGAGGGTACTGTAATTAAAATTCAATTTTTATCACCTAATGTAGAATCCCATGAGGAAACAATAGGTCCATAAGGACCGGTTTCCTCTTTTCTATCAGTAAGTGTGTTTTATGGGATAATCTTTGGGTTTCGTGATCAGTGACCAGGGTCCAGTGTTCAGAAAGGGATAATGGTCTATAGTCTATTGTCTATTGTCTGTAGACTTTATCTTTAATTCTAGCGAAGCGAAATCTTAATCTAACGAAACGAAGTGGAGTGCAATCTTTTTTTGTAGCACAGTAGAACAGTAGCACTGTTTTTTTAGTGTGTTAAGCAGTCACTAGTTGGGCTATAATAATAAATATAGGTAAAATCAGGGAGGAGGAAAGTGATGTGAAATTAGAATCTTTAGTTCAAGAAATACCCAAGATTTCGGTCGCTCGAATTATGGATATAGAAATAAAGGGAGTTAAATATGATTCCCGTCAGGTAAAAGAAGGGGATTTATTTGTTGCTATCAAAGGCTTCAAAACTGATGGACATCACTATATTAATAACGCATTAGCTCAAGGGGCAAGTGCGGTAGTGGTTGAAAATGAAAACTGCTGCTCTTCCGATTATCCTTGGGTTTTAGTTGATAATAGCAGGAATGCTCTGGCCGATTTAAGTGCTGCCTTTTATGACCAACCTTCAAGAAGGTTTCTTTTAATAGGAGTAACAGGTACTAATGGTAAAACAACCACGTCTAATTTAATAGCTAAAATATTTGAGGATCAGGGGCATAAGGTTGGACTTGTAGGAACTATTCATAACCGTATTGGTGAGAAGATTATTCCGGTAGAAAGAACAACTCCAGAGTCATCAGATTTACAAGAGCTGTTCTCGCAAATGGTGTCGGAAAACGTTACCTGTGTAGTTATGGAGGTTAGCTCCCATGCTCTTGATTTAGCAAGGGTTAGAGGCTGTGAATTTGATATTGCTGTTTTTACAAATTTAACACAAGACCATCTAGATTATCATCAATCTATGGAGGAATACTACCAAGCTAAGTTAAAATTATTTAAAGACCTTGATAAAGCTACTTATAAGATATTCCCTAAAGTAGCTGTCATAAATGGTGATGACCCTTGGGGGCAAAAACTTTTAGGAGATATTAATGTTGAAAAAATATGCTATGGGATTGATTATAAGGCAGATTTAAAGGCGGAGGCTTTAAATATAACTTCAACAGGTGTCAGCTATAGAATAGATGAAGAAGTAATGAAGCTTCAGTTAACAGGGAAATTTAATGTTTATAATTCTTTGGCCGCATTGGCTGCAGCCCAGATTCAGGGTATCTCCCGAGAAGGGGCAATAAGAAGCCTTGAAGGGGTTACTGGTATTGCCGGGCGTTTTCAACTGGTGGAAGGAATAGATGATTTTGCAGTAATTGTTGACTATGCTCATACCCCGGATAGTCTGGTAAATATATTAATGACTGCTCGGGAGTTTGCTAAAGGGCGGATTATTACTGTATTCGGGTGTGGCGGTGATCGGGATCGGACAAAACGGCCTATAATGGGAAAGGCGGCTGCGGAGTTTAGCGATTTTTCTATAGTCACTTCAGATAACCCCCGTACGGAGGACCTTCAAGCAATTATTAATGATATACTACCTGGAATCGAAGAGATAGTGGGTCCTGATAAGTACCACGTTGTCATTGATAGGAGAAAGGCCATTAAAGAAGCTCTTGAAATGGCCCAAAAGGATGATATAGTAATCATAGCTGGCAAAGGGCACGAAACATACCAAGAGGTCAACGGAGAAAAATATCCCTTTGATGATAAAGTTATAGCGGAAGAAATACTTAAGCGTGGGCGCGTTAATTCGTGAGCCCGTGGGCAGAGGGAGATTAAGATTTTCGCTGCGCTAGATTAAGATTCCGCTTCGCTAGATTAAG
>JUEF01000090.1 GCA_000802045.1 Peptococcaceae bacterium BICA1-8 | reverse complement strand
CAGGGAGGCAGTGTCGCCTGGAATAAAAAAGAAGCGGTGCTGATATAGACCGCCTCCCTTATAAACCCACAAGGGCGCTCGGGTCGCTCCTCAGCGTATGCCCTATCCTCCCTTATGGTAAAGCATAGTTAGTATAACATTAATAACTATTTGATTGGAATACCAAAAACCCAAATTGTCCTTGACACAGGGTACACATTACCATGTATTAGTGGAAGACCTGCCGGGGACTGGAAAAACAACTTTGGCTAAAACTATTGCTCGCTCTTTGGGCTGTGATTATAAGCGAATCCAGTTTACCCCTGATCTTATGCCTTCCGATGTAACGGGAATGAATTATTATAATACAAAAGCCGGAGAATTCGAATTTCGCCCGGGACCAGTATTAACTAATATATTATTAGCCGACGAGATTAACCGGACAACTCCTCGGACCCAATCGGCTCTCTTGGAGGCGATGGAAGAAAAGCAAATAACAGTGGACGGTGTTACCCGATCACTTGAGCGACCCTTTCTTGTCTTGGCGACCCAAAATCCCATTGAAACAGAAGGCACTTTTCTTTTGCCTTATGCCCAGCTTGACCGTTTCTTGCTAAAGATTAAGCTAGGCTATCCCGACAGGTCAGACGAGGCGATAATATTACAAAAACATACTTTTGGTAATATCCTAGAAAGCATAAAGCCGGTTTTAGATCCTCAAAAGGCTCGAGAGCTTCTGGAAATGACGGAACATGTATATCTAGCCGATTCACTCCAGCAATATATTCTGGATTTGGTAGAGGTCACCCGTAAGCATGAAGCCGTAGAACTAGCTTTAAGTCCTCGGGCTTCAATAAGTATGGTTAGAGCCGCTAAAGCCTTGGCACTCTCCAAGGAAAGAGAATATGTTATACCCGATGATATTAGGTTATTATGTATACCGGTATTTGCACATCGCCTGAGATTAAGAAAATTTGAAAAGTACAAAGGTCAACAAGCGGAAGCTTTCCTCCAGCAGCTCATGGAAAATATCCCTCTTCCCTTAAAGGAACGGGAATAATGAAAAAGCTTCAGATACTGAGTACAACTCCTATTGCCAGCATTGGAGCCCGATTTGCTGTTCTTTTTGGGGCAATTCTTACAATCTATTACCGCCAACCGTTACCCTTTTTCTTGTTAATTCTTTATCTTTCCTATCTCTTGTGTAGTTATTACTGGACTAGAATGAGCTGCCGGTCTACTGTAGGCAATGGCACTGCACTGCAGCAAGGGGTTTTTGCCGGTGAAACTTTTAACTGGGAATTTGGATTTTCTAATCAGGGCTTTTTTCCATTAGTTCGTTGTGGGATTTATTTTTTCATAGCACAGCAGTTTGGGTTTTCCAGTAATTTGCCTTTATCATCATCATTAATATCCGGGAATGAGGAGCTAACCCCTTCCTCTCAAGAAATATATCCCTCTTGGAATTCCTGTACTCTTTCTTACGCTTGGTTGCCGGAGAAAAATGAGGTAAATGTAGCATTAGATATCCAAGCACAATTAAGAGGAATTTATTATTTTCCACCTGTCCATTTCTTTGTGGGTGATCCTTCTGGGTTATTTCGGAGTATGAATCAGATTAGCCAGGAACAGTATTTATTTGTATTCCCCCATCTTAGAAGTACTGAGGGCATATTAAAAATTTTGACCTTTGAAGAGAACCATCGTGAAGATAGCTTTGGCCTTGAGGACCGTTATCAGCTTCAGGGTGTAAGAGATTATCAACAAAGCGACTCTCCTAAAAGCATTAATTGGTATGCTACAGCCCGAGGCGGAAGCCTTAAAACAAATATATATCAGCGCACAAGCTCTGAATACTGCCTAGTAGTTTTAGATTTATGTGTACGCAGTCAACCTATTTATGGGCTTGACTATGCTCGTCTAGAAGACCCTTTACTGGAAGAAGCCATTAGCCTAGCAGCTGGAATAGCTCTTTACCATCTAGAGCAAGGAGCTAAAACAGCCTTTTATACCAATGCCCCTCTATTAAAGTGGGAAAAGAAAGATGATTTCTCAAAAGATAGTACCAGAGCTTACATGAAGAAAGTAAGGAAAATTACGACGCTAGGCTTTGCTCAAGGGGAGAAACAAGGCCAAAATATACTTAAATTGTGTGCTTCAATAGATGAAACCAGCAGAGCCCACTTTGAAGAACAGGAAAAATTATGGGCAAAAGTAAAAGACGCTCCCGCTAATACTTCAATATACCTATTAGGCTACCATAATCCTCCAGCTAGCTGGTATAAAATACGGGATTATAATAGTGACAATGCTAGCTTAAATTCAGCAAATTTTTATACCTCACAAAAACTGGGCAGCCTTTCTTCTTCTAAGGTGCGGCTCTTAAATCTATCCTAGGGAGGAAAGCTAAAATGATCTGGGCAGCATTGTTATTAAGTATTTCCAGCTATAGTTGGTACTTGATATTTGCATTCAATTCTTCCGCCAGTTCCCCTGATTTTTGGATAGGCTTAATGGGATTGGTCTTTTTAGTGATTATTCCCACCTTACTGGGCCTTACCATTAACAGGAATATACTTGCTTCAAATCCCATGGTTATAAGGATTATTTTAGTTAATTTACTACAGTATCTACTTTATACCGGACTAGTTACTCTAGGCAGTATTATTATTAACAACTATTTATTGGGAATTTCCCGGGAATTACTAAACTGGACAGCTTTTATCTTACCTTTTGTCTGGCAGCTGATGTCTTGGCTATTCGGAACATATTATGCATTAAGTTCAGCCGTAGTCGCAGCTTACCGCCCCAGTAATATAAAAGCTGTGGAAATAAGCCTTATACTGATTATTCCCGCTGTTTTTATTTTAACCTTCAAGGGCTTCCCGGTAACACTCTTATTAATGATTATAGTCTGCTGGTTTCTGACCTTAACTTTAACTCTGGCTGTGGAAGGAAAAGACACCAGCAGAGCTTCGGTTTTCCGTTATGAGCTGGTTTTTCTCCATGCCTTAATACCTACACTTGCTGCAATAATTTTCTTTATTATTGCTTTCTACGGTGAATTGCGTTACTTACTTGTAGCGGCACAAGAAAGAATTTTAACCCTTTGGAATTTGTTCGTTATGTTTTTGGATTGGCTGTTTTCTGAACCTGCTGAGATAAGCACCAATGATTATAATTTTCCAGCTTTTAATATAAGACCTGAGAGAGAAGTAATGGCCCAGGAACTGCCATCCTGGTTTATTATATCTTTACTTATTTTGGCTATACCACTATTCATAGCATTAATCCGGGCGTTAATTAGACTCTTTAAGATGCGTTTGGGTTCTCAACAAACTTCTCCCCGTAAAGGATATTCCTTTACTAGGTCACTTCGTCAAATGTGGACATACTTCTTCCTCTTGCTTGGAGACCTGCTCAAAGAAAGTCTAAAAATATATATACTTTTTAAGGTCATAGTCGGAAAATTTCTGAAAAAGATTAGACAAATGCTAAGGAGATGGCTTCCAGCCAAAACCCCGTATCATATGGTCTTTCGTTCTTATGAGGCATTTTTAGGCTGGGGTCGAAAATCCTGTTTCTCAAGAAAGCCGGGCGAAACCCCGCTTGAATATGTTAATCGCTTAGAAAAGTCTGCTAAAATACAGCCCTTTCCTTCTGAAGAAATTAGTCAGCTCACATCAATTTTTTTAGAGGCTCATTACAGCAATAAACCCGTTAGTTGGCAGCAAGGCGAAAAAAGTAAGGTGCTCTTAAAAAAGATAAGGCTGAGTTAATACTTTTTCAACCCACACAAATAACAAGACCGATTATTGCCGGTGCGATGATAGATTTTCCAGCTTCTCCGCCAAACCCAACACTCCAAGCAATTTTAGCCACAGCAATAAATACAAGAACAGATAATCCGAACCATAAACTACGCTTCCAGAAAGCAACTGCCAAAGCAGTTAATGAAATGGGTACAAGAAATGACATTAGTATTTTTGTAAATCCCAAGTCTCCGCTTAAATATTCCTTATCCATTTCCAGGAATTGCTTTACTTGCTCACTTACATCATTAGGCTTTGAAAACCAAAACATACTTGTTAAGAGAAGGGAATTGTTGCTGAAATACCCGTCCAACTCCTATTATATGCAAAATAGCAACGGTATAAGAAACAGTGGTCTAAAATACCAACTTGCTTGGTTTTGGTGCCGTTCATAAGCCCCTTGAAAAAAGACTTTTCTTTCAATTTTTGTCCCTCGTTTCTATTAATATATTCTCCAGTCTAGACCTGGTGGTATATAAAATTTTGTATTTTAATACATACTGTCAATATAACGAATATTATCTTTATATTTTACACATCATATTAGATGATTAGTTATATTAAATAAAAGGAGGATACTTAATGCCACAAAATAATCAGCAGCAATTGCAGCAAGCTTTACAGGCTGCTCAGCAAGCCCAACAAGCTGTTCAAAAAGCTCAAACAAACTCAAACCCGCAGCAGCTTCAACAGGCTCAACAGCAGTTACAACAAGCCCAGCAACAGTTGCAGCAGGTGCAGGGACAAGCAGGAAATCAGGCAATCGCTCAACAGCAGCAACAACTTCAGCAAGCACAACAGCAGCTACAGCAGGCTCAACAATCATTACAGCAACTACAAAATAATAAATTGCAGTAATTGCAGGCTTACAAAAGGACCCCAGCAGGTGAGAGTCACCAGCTGAGGTCCGAATTTATATTTGAAATATTTCGTTTTGTATTTTATCCTTAGAGACCCCCAAGTCTTCCAAGGTCTTAACAACCGCTTTCATCATGGGCGGAGGACCACAAACAAAGAACTCAGAACTTTTTATATCCTTAACATATTTGCTAATTTTACTTCTATCAATATGACCTTTCTCTCCGGTCCAGTCTTCCTGGCTTGACAAGACATGGATAAGCTTAAATGAGGACAGGGACTGGGAAAGCCCATCCAATTCTTCTCTAAAAGGGATATCCTCTTCAGTTTTATTCCCCCACAAAAGGACTACATTTCTCTTTAAACCTTTATCCGCCATATACCTCAGCATACTTATAAAAGGAGTAATTCCTATTCCCCCAGCAATAAATACTAAATCATTTCCATCATGGTTTAAAAAGCTAAATACTCCATATGGTGCATCAATATAGGCCAAGTCACCTTCTACGGTTTCTTTTATTGATGAAGAAAAATCACCCAAAGCTTTAACGGAAATTGCTAGCTCATTCCGAGTGGGTGAGGAGGATATTGTAAAGGGATGGGGTTCAGAGACCTCTTCTCCCCTTTTAAGTCTAATTACCATAAATTGCCCAGGCTTATAATTGATTTTTTTACCTTCAAAATACAGACTATAGACGTCATGAGCTTCCTGAACGACTTTTTTAACTGCATAAGGATTTTTAAGTATTTTCATGTATTTCACAACCTTATAAATAATAATTACTACAAATAATGCTAGTAAAAGTAACCAAAGGGTTCTTCGTAACCAGATATTATTTATAACCCGTCCAAATTATTGAGTAAATAGTACCTATTTTATTCAAATGCCTCAAACAACCGCTCAGTAAGAATACCTTCAAAGGAATGATGTTTTAGTATCATCTCCGGTAGCAATTTTCTAAACAAGTATTCCATTTCATTATTTTCTGAATTATTTCCTTTTCCTTTCTTAAAATGCAACCGCTATAACAAACCTCCCGCAAATACTCTATGACCAGTTTTATTATCTAAGTCATAAATTAGCACTTCTCGGCTCCCTTGTTACATAAAAAATTATTAGTCCTTAGGCTTGCAAATATACAATGCCGCCCGGACACCAACATCTATTACATAAAAATCACGAAAGTGCTCTTTCATCTCCGACTTAACTTTTCTAATGAAATTGAAGTAATCTCCACCTTCGAGCCATTCGATTAAATTTGTTAAAATTGATCTATTCTCATTGTAATCATAAATAATGACCAAATGCTTTGTAATCCTGCTCATCTCGGCAAACATTGTTTTTCTCTCATATCCCTTTAATCCGTGTGCAACATAGGATGCAATAGAAACATCAAAGGCTTTGTCTTCAAAGGGCAGCCTTTCTAGGACGCTTGCCTGAATAAACTCAATTGCCTTATTTTCTTGTTTTTTCATAGCAATGTTGAGCATTTTTCTAGCCGGGTCTACTCCAGTAACAACGAATCCTCTTTGATTAAGCACAGAGCATAAAGCACCCGTTCCACAACCAATGTCTACTATATTTTTGTATGGGGATAAATCCAACCTATCTTGGACTCCATCGAGAACTGCTCTATAGTGCTTTTTTTGATAATCGTAAAATAAACCGTAAATAGGTGCAATCAAATCGAAAACACTATTTGCCTCTTTAATATTTTTATCCAAGAACCTACGCTCCATTTCCTAATTGATTTCCAACCGTTCGTTTCCTTGCTTATTATTGTATACTGCGTCGTTTAAATCCTATAAGACCAATTGTGGTAAATGCTGCCGATAATACTATCAATACCAACAGGGATAAAATCGACAGTTCCTTAATTGGAATACTGTAATGTGCATAAGCAAATGGGGTCAGCTCCATCGCAGACCAGCCTACAAGTCCAGCCTCCCAAAACATTTCTACAATAATAAATGAACATCAACTGAAAAACGCCATTTTGCCCCATCTCGGGATAGATCATGAATCCCCGGTAACTTCTCTAAAGCTAAAGTAGAGCTGCTAATTTCCACCGTAACAGTAGTACGAGTAAGGTGACGGAGTTCTGCTAAAGTTCCAGATTCCACAATCTCACCCTGCCTAATAATAGAAACCCGATCACAAAGTGCTTCAACTTCTGCTAATATATGACTTGATAAAAATACCGTTTTGCCCGCTTTCTTTGCCTTGAAAATATACTCCTGAAATACAAGCTCCATAAGGGGATCTAAACCTGAAGTTGGTTCATCCAGGATTAATAATTCAGCATCTGATACTAAAGCAGCTATTAAAGCTACTTTCTGGCGGTTACCTTTTGAGTATGCTTTACACTTTTTTCTCGTTTCTAGTTGAAATCGATCCACCAGTTCTTTACGAAGAACTGGATCGATCCCTCCACGTAAACGACCTAAAAAATCAATAACTTCACCGCCAGACAAGTTTGGCCATAGGGTAACATCACCGGGCACATAAGCAATACGGCGATGCAATTCCACTGCATCACGCCAAGGGTCCCCCCCCAACAATTTAACCTCCCCTGAATCCTTACGAATCATACCTAAAAGAATACGTATTGTTGTAGATTTACCCGCACCATTTGGTCCGATAAACCCATTTATCTCTCCTTGCTTCACATTAATATCAACACCTCTTAAAGCTTCCTGTTTGCCAAAGGATTTTTTAAGGTTCCTAACCTCGATACTATTCATTTAAGACCCCTCCATTTTTAATTATTTACAGCCAATTGAATAATACTTACTTGTATTAAAATCTCCATACATTTAATTCTTTTGACTATTGACCATGGACTATCGACTATACAGTATAGACAAAACCATCGCCTATACCTCATTACTTCTCGTTATAAAAGCTCTTTCTAAGTTCATCTAGGTAACTATCAAATTCTACACGTATCTTTTCAAAATCCACTTCATTGATTTCTATTTCGCTAACAGCTTGTATTTGATTTGCATATCCTCCAACTGCCCAGAAAATAAGTTGTCTGCATTTTTCCACATCCAGTCCTTCTCTAAATTTCGAAACATCAATATCTCCATAAAACTTGTTGAAGCTTGCGTTCTCCGTCTTCTTTCTTCTTTCATCCAATTCTTTCTTTACTGCATCGGATTCTGTAGAAATAGCTACCTTTATAAATTCAAAAATCAAAGGATATTGTTGCATGACTTTAACTTTAAGAAGATAGGTTTGACGTAATCTCTCAAAGATGTCTTTTTCATCATAGTCAACCAAATCAAAGTATTTTTCTTTTATTATCGCTAAGGTGTAATCATGTAAGAATAGAAAAAAATCTTTTTTATTATTAACATAATGAAACATTAACCCCTTAGAAATTCCAGCCTCTTTTGCAATTACATTTGTTGATGCATCATCATACCCCTTAGCTCCAAACTCTTTTAATGCAGCATTTATAATAGCCTCTCGTCGCTTTGGTTCTAGATTTAATAATTTAGTAAACACTTTTCCACCTTCTTTTTATTTGAAATTCTTTGAATATATATCATTTACCTAGTAGGTCAATTCAATTATATCTACACTTACCTAACAGGTCAATGTTTTCAGGTAGGTATTTACTTCTAAGCTCAAAAAAAAAGACCGCCGTCCTAGATGCAGCTAGCACCTAAGTCAACGGTTATACTTTACAAAAGGGGGCTTTAGTGGATGAGCCCTAGGAATACCATGGATATAAATACCAGATAAAAAACTCCACCTATTACTAGGGTATACGGAGTAACCACATTCCGCATTTTAAGCTGGGAGTAAATGATTAACGATGATGCTATAGCTAAGACTGCACTTATTAAAGCACCAGTAGTTAAATTCCAATCGGTTAAAGCTATACCAAGGGCAGGAATCAAAGAACTTTGGAAAACCATAGCACCAGTTATATTTCCTAAAGCTAAGGTATCCTTTCCTTGAGCAATCCAAATTACACTATTAAACTTTTCAGGCAGTTCAGTGGCTATAGGTGCAATAATTAAAGAAAGTACAAATGCTGGGACACCGAATACATCAGCCATAAAACCAATTGACTGTACAAAAAAATTAGCACCAAGAACAATAAGACCTAAAGCAAATATAACTTGAGTAATAATGATGCCTAAAACTGGGTCATTACCAGATTTGGTAAACACTTTATCAAAATAACATTCAGCTAAGTGCTCTTCATCACCATCATCTGGACATGGGTCGGTAAGAGTAAGGTAGACATAATAACCATAAGCTGCTACTAAAAAAATAATTACAAACATTTTAAGATTATGAGTAGGTAAAAAGGCGGCTAAAATTGCGATAGAATAAACAATTAAGAAAAACTTTAAATCTCTTTCCATGACAACGGGGTTAACATTCATAACTGGGTAATTACCCCTCTTCTTGCGGTGGTAGATAACCGCCATACCCGAAACAAACATTGCTAACGTACTTAGCATAAAGGGTGCACCCAATATAGCACCAATTCCTATTTCATGTCCACCGCCGTGACCGCCAGCCTCGCCTCCGCTTGTCCCAAATAGAATTGCAATAACAGGGATCATGGTTTCAGGCAGGGCCGTTCCTACAGCAGCTAAAAGACTACCTACAGCACCTTCAGATAATTTTAGTTTTTTACCTAGCCATTCGACACCATTGGTAAAGATTTCTGCTCCCATTAAAATAACTGCTAAACTTAAAATTAGTTTCACAACATTTACTAGCATGATATCACCCTTCTCTTCTGATTTTTCCAAACAAAATGCATGGCGTTATTATTCCACTTCTCTAAATAAGTTATTTAAAAAAATAAAGACCTTTGCGAATTAATCGCAAAGGTCTTGCCTAACTCATCTAGAGCAACAAGGCCGGGGATTATTTCCCGTCATGACGACCTTGTATTTTATGAGGCTACTCCCCCCTACAGAGAATAATTATAATACTTAAAATTAAGTTTGACTATAGGTTTTCGGAGATTTTATATTATATTTTTTTACCACACGTATTTCTTGTAGGATTAACTCCAGTTACCAATAAGCATCCTATTTTTTCTTATCAAATAAACATATAATGAGCATAAAAGCAATAGGAGAATATTAAATAAAAAAGCTGATCCCGCTTACACTCTCATTAGCTTTAGCCCTTTCAAGTAGACTTGAAAGCTCACCACTTTCAATATCAGGAGTAACTCCAGTTACCATAATGAGCATACCATCATTTTCATCATCCAGACTATAAGTGGTGAAAATACAATGGGAAAGTAAAGAAGAGTAGCAATTATTCGAAAATAATTTCTACTCTTAGATATCCTAAAGTTTGCAGGAAGCTTTTTAGCAGTTCTTCGGCATTTCTTTCCGCTGAACTAATGATTTCTTCCTTATTAGCCTCAATGTATTTTTGCATGTCTTCATTGATTAATGTAGTATCTGCTTCTATATCAAATTTATTAAAAATACCCTGTTGCATATTATAGACGTTGACACTGTCTAATACCAGAACATTATCAAAAATCTGACCCTTGCTGAGATAAACTTTTATATGTTCCTCACTAACTTCTTCAAGCTTTATAAATTGACAACCCCCGTTAACATAAGCCCGATAAGTAATTAAAATTTTCTTACCGCCAATGCTAAAGGGTAATTTGATTTCTCCAAATTTAATTATGTCAGAATGATCCACTATTTCCTGGTAATTATATTTTACTGTGGCCAAATTACTCAGTTTTTCTACTTTTTCTGTAATTAATGCGGAATTTTTTTCTTCTTGATGGGAAAAAGAAACGAGATCTCTCATGTTAAATAAGATAAACACAAAAGACAAAATAAGGATCAAAACAAGAAAAATAGATATCTTTTTTATATAGCCCGCCATAATTATTACCCCCTCTCCTATCCAATCCCCTACTTCCTTTCTAATACGCATGGGCAAAACCTATCATATTAAAAGTTTTGCGTCAATATTTTTTATTTTGCATCATCTACATTAAGGCTTAAAAGCCGGGATGCTTCTTTTGCATTCCAGCGGATTTTATATGTAACTAAAGCAATCTCAATTAAAGCATGTAAATAATAACTCCCCGCAGGAAAACGATCATGCCAGTGGTTTATGATTGCTTCCAGCTTGCTCCAGATGCGCGGTTCAGGAAAAAAAGCTGTTTCTTCCCCTTTTACCTTCTTATGAAGCTGGCTATTATAAAAACTGGTAATTTGAACTGCATCCATTAATAAATCTAATATCTCTATGAATTCGGGACTTATGGGCGGCTCTTGAGCAGTTTTACGCCTTTCTTTCCTTTCTCCAGCTAAAAAGAGTATATCTTTCGCCCTCTGTGCAAGTCCTTGATTATAATGGATATATTCGTTATAAAAATGTTTTTGGGATTTATTATTAACTACTCCGAGAACCCATTCCTGGGCATATAATTCGTAATATTTTTCTGTTTCCTCTAGCACTTTTATATAATCCGTTTCATTTATAACTTTCATTTCTGCTGACGGCAATGTTAAGTTTAAAAAGCTGTTGACGGCATCTGTAAAAAGTCGACTTGCCAGCAAATTAAGCTCTATCAGCTTACCCACCAAAACCTGTTGATAGCGTGGGGGGGAAATAAAAGCATTAATGACCAGGGCTACCCCCAGGCCAATAAAAATTGCTAAGGAACGTAAAAGAGCATGCTGTAAAAATTCATTAGCTGGAGCTCCTAAGATAAATATTGCTGCTATAACACCCATAGCAATAGATCTATTCCACTTTAATGTTTTTGTACAAATAGTAATAATGATTATGGTTGCAAGTCCCATACTTAAAGGCTTGAAGGTAATGGTAAGTCCCAATAAAATAGCTACAATTACAGAAAAAAAGTGGACGATTACCTGTTCATAGGCGTTTCTAAAGCTTTTGCCAATTGACTGCTGCAGATTTACTACAGTAGCAGCTGCGGCAAAAATGGCAGGCTCTATATTAAAAATCATGCAGATATACATACTCAAGGCTACTGCAATACCTGTTTTTAAAGTTCTAGCTCCAACAGACATTTTCTACCCTCTTTACAAAAGTATATTACTTATTATTATATAGTAATAAAATTATTATTAGAATAACACTTCCTTAACTCTGCCTACAATACCATTCTCAAGCATGACCTTGATTCCATGTGGGTGATTTTGTGAATTGGTAAGAATTTTTTGAACCACACCATCAGTTAATTTCCCAGAACGTTGATCTTGTTTCTGAACAATCCTTACTCTTGTACCTACTTTTATATTCTCCCTTTCAGTTCCTTTCATTACACAATCTCTCCTTCTAATTACTATATACCCCACCACACACTTATAATCACAGGGTTTCCAGCATGTTTTGTTATTAGCCACAAATTTATATTCTGATCTTATTATATTTTACACCTTTATATAAGGAAGTTATAATCTCAATCATGGTCGCTGCTATTATGATAAATATAAACCCTGTAGATATTTTTACCCATACCTTAGACAAATCAAAACCTAAATCAATATACTTTATTAACTCAGTTGAAAAATTCGGGTTCCAAACATTTGGATTTGCAAATACCAATATGGTTAAAATTCATCCTTAAATGAAATCATCAGTTCCATTCAAAATTTGTACAACACCCTGTCCACCGTCAACGATAACTCGATCTCCGGTCTTAAGCCTTGTGGTGGCGTTGCCACAACCTACAACGGCAGGAATACCAAGCTCTCTGGCCACAATAGCAGCATGGGACAATGGTGCTCCTATATCGGTAATAATCGCTGCGGCTTTAGGGAAAAGGGGTGTCCATCCTATATTAGTAGTTGCTGCAACAAGTATTTCCCCTGTTTGAAGCTTATCTCCCTCTTCTGGATTTAATAATATACGCACATTTCCTTCTATCCTGCCGGCTGCTCCAGCATAACCCTTAAGGATTTCGGAATCAGGTGCACTAACAATAGGCATGGAAGAGTCATAATAGTCAATTCTTCTATTGGGATCCTTTGCCCATTCAGTGGGATTAAATCGTCCCCTTATAATTGATGGAAATGGCGGCAGTGTTTTATATTTTTCATAATTCTCCCGTCTGACAAGAATATACTTAATTTTCGAAGCTTTTCCAGATAGAATATCTTCCACTTCATCAATATAGTGGAAAAATACGTCATCTCCTATTCCCGTAAGCTCCCCTGCTCTAAGAGCAAAAGCACGAACCACTCATATTCTTACAAACTCTGAACGACCTTCTTCTCTTAGTTGGGCACCTTCAGCTGCTTTTTCTAATTGTCGATCAAGCCACTTTGCTTTTTTAGGAAAACGCTCCTTAAATCTCATCTTAGCAGCTTCATATTGCATATGCTGCTTGTTTAGAAGTCCCTCCACATCTATATTTGATTTTCTAGATTCTTCAATCTGTTTTTCCAGCCAGTCTACATCTTCCAAAGGGTCAGGTATTGACATTTCATATTCATGAGGCCCCTATGTCCATATTTCCTCAAGTATTCCTCCCGACTCATTTCCCCCTTAGTTACTTTTGAAATACCTATAACCGGCCCAAGGCTCTCCAGTCCGGAGCTTCCGCTGAGGTTGGAAAGTAGGGTGTTTGAGTCTTCCCCTCCCACTAATTTTGTAAGCTTTTTATCTAATGCAGTAACATTCGAAAGCTTAATAGCCGCAGCTCCCGCACTCACCCACGCTTTTAAGAAATAGGGCTGAAGTTCTTCCTTCCATAAAGACAGTAGCTCTTCCTTTGACTGTGCCCTTTTAATATCTTCCCTCAACTTGCTGCATCGTTCAGGTGTCTCCTTAAGGAATTGTGGCAAATTTTTAGAAGCTTGTAGTGTACTTTTTGTTGTGCGCATTATTATTGGAAACATTACCTTAATCACCCCTAAACGTGAAAATGGGTACAGGGGCATACTCATACCCTCAGGTAATTCCCCATAGATATCATAAATTAGCTTTAGTGCACCTTTGGCATTCCTACCAAGCAAAGACGTTATCATCGATACCCTTCTGCTGATATTCATGTATGGTCTTCCGCAGATATTGCCGGAAAATATATAATATCCGGGGATAAAATTTAGTGCTTCATCAAGTTGTCTCCCTATACTCCAAGTAAATGGAGAATAAACATCGGGTATTGCCTCCGCTAAATTGGTATTGATCCAAAGTTCATCTCCCATTAAAGAATAATTCATTTCATAGGTATCCAAATTACCCGCTGTCAATGTGGTTATCGGTCTCGCTTGCAGAAGATACAACTTCCCCTTTGCCACAGTCCATTCAATATCCTGGGAGCTGCCCATTTCCTTCTCAAGCTTTGTCGCATATTTATATAGACTTGAGGCATATTTGATAAAATCAATTGGTCCCTCGTATTTCCCCTTAGGTCTTTTAAGTGTAAAAGAATAAGCATTAGCTTCCCCAGATACAAGCTGTTCCCCCAATCCATGTACATAATTCCCAATCATACTTGTATAACTGCCTGTTATGGGATCAGATGTAAACAATACACCGGAAATTTCTGACTGGACCATTAGCTGAATCACCACAGCAATTTCATGGGACTGTTCAAGCCCTTGAACAACACTATATGCCTTTACTCGCTCCGACTCTCTTGATCTGAAAACTGTATAGATGGCATCTTGAATCTCTTTATCGGTTTTTACATTGAGCACCGTTTCAAACTCTCCAGCAAAAGAGGCCTGAACCGAATCTTCGCTTAAGGCTGATGATCTGACAGCAAACTGTGCTCCTTCATGGTCTTTCCTAACTACATTTAAATTCTTTAAAGCTATTTACCATATTTCCCATACAAATCCCCTCCTTTTACTAAAGACACTGAAAAAATCAAAAATATATCAAATAACCAAGATCGTCATCCTGAGCGCTAGCGAAGGATCTGTGCAGTGAAGAATCTTGGTGTATCCCATGTTCCTCTAATTAATTTGTCATGAAAATATTCGTATTTCCTTGCTGTCTATTCCTAGCGCCCTGGCAATTATTGCTTCTAGAGAGACTTTGTACTTTGCTGACTTGGTCTTATCCTCAAGATATTCAGTAAAAAAAACACTTTGAGGTAGGGAAGTAACCGCTCTCAACAAAATATCTGCTGTTTCGTGAGGGAATTCCACATTAAAAACCCCTTCCTCCACCCCCTGCTCAATAATTCGAGCAAATGGATCAACATACTTTTGAGCGATTGTTAGAGAGTATTTATATAGCGTAAAATCCGACTTCATTAGCATACACAGATACTTTATTATTTCTTTTTTTTGCTTTTGGGAAGCTACCTTTTTTTTCATAAACCGATTTAGCTTTTCCAAAGCATTAAATCCTTGGTCTTCAATTATGGGTTCAATTTCTAGCAAAATCTCTGCGAAATTATTGATACTTTCTCCAAGCACTTCTTCTTTTGATTTAAAGTAATGATAAAAGCCACCTTTGGAGAGTCCTGAAGCCTTTAAAACATCCTCAATACTTGTTTCTTCATATCCCTTTTCCAAAAACAACTTTTCAGCAATCACTAAAAGCTCATTTTTTTTAGTATTATGGTTTTTTGCTGTTTTCGCCATATGAATTCCTCCAAAATTAAACCGACTTTGGTTTGTTTTAGTTTATGTTGATATTTACAGTTTGTCAAGTTGTTTCTCTACATCCCAGTTATACAACAAAAAGCCGGTTATTGAAGGAATTCCTTCAACAACCGGCAGCTTGCTTGTTTATTATCATTGATACCATTTTAAAATTGTTATTGGATTGGCATTAATGGCAAAATCTGTAAACAGCCCTTTTTCCTTCCAAAAAAGCAGAGCTGATTAAACTCATCCATTTTTTCATAAAGCAAACCAATAAAAATCTCCCTAAGATTATCATTATCTACACAGTGTCTTAATGCTCCAGCACAAATCGTTAAAAAATCCTGCATACCTGAAAAAAGTCGGCGGAAAATAAACGCATCTTTAATTATCCCACTATCCGCATCAAAGTTAATAGTTTTTCTGGGTTGATAGTTATCATCTTTTCAAGTATAGTACGAAGTTCAGGATCATGGGCGTAATTGTAGAACATTTCTAACGAATCATCCCAGTCATATCTGGACACCAAATTGTCCCATAAGGTATATGCTTCTCCTGCAGATAACGTTGGTTTTTGTACTGTGTCATATCGTCCTATATGAAAATTACCTATCTGAACCATATTTATCCCTCACTTCTTAATACCAAAGGGGGGTTCCGCAGCCAGTCTTTCATTTTTCCATAATTACAGATATCATCATAAGCTTCTAACTCATCTTTAAGAAACCCCAAAAAGATCTTTCTTAAATCATCATTATATACCATAGTCTTGACCGTCCTTATCAAATTATCAATAAATGATTGAATTCCAGTAAATAGTTTACGGAAGACATATTCATCATTTATTATGTTACCTTCCAATTTGAATCTAACACTTATAGGAGGGCGGTCAGGGAGGGCTAGATGATACTTATCCATTTCTTTTTCCAAAATATTCACCTGTTTTTCAAGAATATCCATTAAACCTTTTTTCATAATTAATTTGAACTCTTCATCGTGCACAGCATTAAGGTATATTTGACTTACATGAATTATGTCATAACGGGCAACAAGATTGTCCCATAACAAATAAGCTTCACCGCAATAAATATTTGGAGATTTAACCGACTGTGCCCAACCAATATGAAAGTCCTTTAACTGCATATCTCCATCTCCAAATACCCTAATTTTAACTCTCATGCACTAATGAAAATATGGACTTTACCACTCATTAGTATTTTATCTTTGATGAAACTATTTTATACAAAACACAAACTCACGAGAACTAACGGGTTTTATGTAGTCTAATATTTTTATGATACCCACAGCAGCCGGTAAGCATGTACTTAAACCTGCAAATACTTTCCAGTTTAATAATCTTGAAAATAACACAAATTATAAAAGGCAGAAAGATATGAGCAAGCGCACCACGGCTGCAACCGGGATATAGTCCGTGGACCGCATGACCCGGCGCTCATTTTACTTTCTGCCTTTTAATTTATTATGCTAGATTTTTTTCTATTTTTACCGTGTATCTTATATAAGAATAAAATAGTAAGTATACATGTTAGCTCTCCAGTTCTACCGTTATCTTTTTTATTACTACTGGAACCTTAGGCAGAGATACTTCTTGCATCATATTAGGATTAGCTTCAACCGGGGTATCGGCGATTCTATCTAGTATCTCTTCACCCTCAATAAGTTTACCAAAGGCTGCATATTTACCATCTAAAGAAGTGGCATCACCATGGACTATAAAAAACTGACTGCTTGCGGAGTTGGGAGCATTACTCCGGGCCATAGAGATAACCCCTTTGGTATGATTGAGGGTATTTTGCTTAAAATCGTTTTCAGCAAATTCTCCTTTAATATTTTTATCAGAGCCCCCAGTACCATCCCCTTTGGGATCACCACCTTGAATCATAAAACCTTTTACAATTCTATGAAACTTAAGGCCATCATAAAATCCCGCTTTAGCAAGAACCACAAAGTTTTTGACAGTTTCAGGAGCGTACTCAGGATAAAGCTCAAGAACCATTTTGCCCCCATCTTCCATCTCAATATGAACTTTTGGATATCCTACTATAGTAATGTCTTCCTGCTTCTCATCTACTTTCTTGTTACATCCGGAAACCACTATTGTTAACATGAGGAAAATTAGCAGCAGAATTAATTTTTTATCAGGAGTGTTCACCATTATAACAAGTCCTCCTTAGAACTAATTACTGTCTCTACCAAGTCATCACCCTGTTTGACAATTGGAGCACGGATTCCCCTCACTTGAACTCCTACAGTTTTCAATAAATCATCTCCTTTAAATCTACTGAACAATCAAGATATTTACTATTTTTTTTCTATCATCTCCTATTATATCAATAAATTTTAGAAATATAATCTTATCCGCCAATCAAACTATAAGTTTCTAACATCAAGGGGTATACCTTTAGCTTCATCCCGCTCAAGGGTGATAGCACTTTTTTCACAAAATGATACACACACTCCACAGCCCATACATTTTTCAGGGATTATTTCACAGCTATCATTAATTGCCTCAAATGGACATTTCTTTTGACAAATGCCACAGTGTACACAAGACTTTTCATCTATTTTCCCTATAAAGCCTGAGGAGGCCATCATAGGTATTCCATGTTTGACCATAGCCTCTAACCCTAAGCAGCAGCACTTACAGCAGTTACATATAACATAAAATCTATCCAAACAAGATTCCTTAAAAAAGGCAGAATGGACACAACCCTTGCTATGAACTGTTTCCAAGAGTTCCAGAGCCTCTTCTTGTGTTAGTCTTTTTGATTTTTTTGGATTATGTTCCAGCATAAAATCGGTAAAGGGTTTACCTATAACCATACAAACCATTGAAGGTTGACATGGTTGGGGAGATGAGGCTCTACACGGGCACTCTATCACAACAATATCAATAGGATTAGCTAATACTATTTTTCTAGCGGTAGGATAGGGGATAATCTTTTCTAAATCTCGGAGCGGTATAGCTTTATTAATCTTTATAATTTTTTTAGCCAACTGGGGAGTTAAAACCTTAGCATGGTATTTATCGGAGATACGGGTATTTCCTTTATTTTTAGGCAATAGTCGTCGGGCAATAGCTAAATATTTATCAGTCCAACGGGCATATATGTACATGTAAAAAAAATTCAGGTTCAGGATATTTTTTAATCCTGACTCCCGAAGAAGTTCCATGGTGGAACTTTTAATAAAGCCTCTCTCCGCCCAAAATATTAATAAAATAATAATAATTCCTATTATGATATATATCATAGCTACTTCAATCCTTTTCCTTATTATCTGGTTATTTCCTCAACACCAATTTTTCTGAAAGAAAATTTATGTTTTTACTGGTTCTGTCTTTGTCTGAGAACTAAATCTATTTCTAGAATCAGAAAGAGCTATATCAGAAATAGTATTAATTGGGCAAATAGTGCACCAGGTTCTAGGTAAAAATAGTAAACCCAGAACTAAACCAAGGATTGTAGTTGTGAACATCATAGAGTAAAGTCTATAAGCAAAATGGACTGCCCAATCCGCCATTTGACCAAGCTGCAGTAATTGTGGCATTTCTAAAGGTAATCCAAAAAACATAAAGAATCTAACCTGTTCAATAGGAGCTATGTTACCTTTGAATACCATTAGGGTAGACATAAACATAATAATGAGATTTAAAGTAAAATAAGTGATCATTATCCATTTAGCCTTTCCCTTTGTAAACCAAATAGGGGTCTTCCCAATTATACTTCTTTCTCTAAATAAGACGGTAAACAAATTAGCCCTAGGACAATATTTTATACACCAGGTCTTTTTACCATCCTTTACTAAAAAGACAAAGGGTAATAACATACAAACAAAGCCAAGAATCCCAAAAATAATATTAACAAAGCCAAGAATAAAAAATGCTAAGGCTATTAAATATAAATATTTCATCAAGTTTTCCCTCATGCTCTCACCACTTTCAATAACATTAGTCAATATACCCCCGCCAGGTACATTGCTATGTTATTCTACTATCAAAATATTGTCAAGGTTTATACTTTTTTTGATTAACTAAGATACACATCTTCAAATATTTCACCTCCAAATATTGCGTTTTGAAATAACTCTTTAAATCCTTATTGCCTCTGTTGAATATTTTTATTAGATTATCAAAGAATAACTACTGGAGGTGTTTTTAAATGAATAATAATTTAACCCAAAAGGAAAAGATGCTTTTAGAGGATCAAAAGAAGCATGAGGAACTTTGTATACAAAAATATCAAAACTATGCTACTCAAACCCAATGCCAAGAGCTGAAGCAATTGTTTAATAATTATGCAAATCAAGAACAGCAGCACTTAAATACCATCAACCAAATATTGAATGGACAAGTGCCAAATGTCTCCCAGCAAAGCAATCAAGGGGGTCAACAAAGTACTGCAAATTACCAAACCAATCCAAGCACAGACATGACCCTTAACTCAAATAGTCAACTTGATATGCATTTATGTCAAGATGCTTTAACAACTGAAAAATATATTTCTGGAGCCTATGATACTAGCATTTTTGAATTTACCAACTCCCAGCTTCGTCAGGTTTTGAATCATATCCAAAAAGAAGAACAACAGCATGGAGAAGGTATTTTCAACTATATGCAAAGTAAGGGTATGTATAATCCGCAATAACTAAATAGACGGTAGAGAGTTTATAAACTCTCTACCGTCTATTTGTAGTTTCTGTTTCTCTGTCAATGGGCAATCCCTTAATACTGGATATCTCTTAAGCATAGACCCTTGACTTGAGCGAAAGGTGCAGCCTCCCAGCGTTTCTTTTCGTTTAATATTCTTTCAAGATCTATAGGATTAAGATTGCCTTTACCTACTTCAATAAGTGTTCCTACAATGATTCTTACCATATTCCACAAGGATCCATCTCCGTTGATTTCAATTTCTAAAATGCCATCCTTTTCAATAATATTGATATAGTTGATTGTTCTAATGGTAGATTTATCACCTTTTGCATTGGCAAAACTCTGGAAGTCATGGCTTCCAATTAAAAGCTCAGAAGCATTTCTCATTTCCATCATATTAAGTTTCTCTGCAATGTGGTATGTATACTTGCGATTAAACACATTTCTGTATTTATTATTATTGATGCTATAGACATAGGTTTCTGATTTCACATTATATCTTGCATGAAATCTGTCAGCTACCTCTTCAATGGATTTAATTACTATATCTTCTGGTAAAAACTCATATGCATAATCTAATATCTTATCGATACTAAAAGTACATTTTGTATGGAAATTTGCGATGTAATTTTCCGCATGTACCCCTGCGTCAGTCCGTCCACAGCCCACTACCTCAATCTCTTCACCTGTCATTTTAGATAATACAGCTTCTATTTTACCTTGGATTGTTAGGTCTGCATCTTTGTGTTGTTGCCAGCCTTTGTATTTCGAACCATCATATGCTATGGTCATTCTTAAATTTCTCATTTGCTCCACCTTTTAATTTTTTTAGATATTCTGTATGGTAATTACTCAATTTTCTGCTTTACGTTATTCTTTTGGGTAGGTCTTGGATGCGTTATCTAAAGCTTGAAGTGCCTGTTCTGCAGGCATCTTAGCAATTGTTGCTGCACACTTGTTACAAAGTATCTTTCCTTTACCTCTAAAAACGTCACGGCTTCTTACATCACTACAAGGGTTACGGAATATTGGCACATTACATAATTCACATCGTTGATGTTCCTCATGCTGATCATGGCCTTTTTGATAGCCTTGATCATTCATATGTTTTAATCTTGAAAGCTTCATTATTTCACTTCCTTCAAGTTTTTTTTATTTTGCCCAAATTCCGATTTATTATTATCTGCCAATAGAGGATCATATAGCTTATCTATTTTGATACTCATTTATTTTTTCATCAAGTATAACACCATTCTTTATAATAATTGCATTTTTTATTGTAATGTTACTTTCAATCTTGTCCTTTATAATAACATCAATATATCTAATAAGTTCCTTACCAAATGACTTTGATGCTGTATAAAATACAATACTTGGCGTATGATCAGCCACATAATGTAAGATGCCCTCAGAAAAATATACTGGATCCTCAAGGGTTGTCGGTACACTAGTTTCAATACAACCAGCTGTATCACAGCTAATATCAATAATTATTGAGCTTTTTTTCATTCGCATTATATCTTCACGATAAATTACAAAATCTTCCCTACTATTGTCCCATAAAACACCATTTACAATAACATCATACTCAGCAATTTTCTTCCTTAACAAACTCTCCATTTTTCTATCATAAACCACTATTTCTGCTCCTAATGAAGATAGGATTCTATATGCTCCCCGGGCAATATTTCCCCTTCCCATTATTGCAACTTTACAATCATAAGGCATTCTGCCATATATTGTGAATGCATGCATGATAGCGGCTTCCCCTGCAAGTTCATTATTTCTCCAGAAGACATGTCTTCCGTTTTCATGCATTTCCTCCCACGCAATTGCAGTTAAAGATTTTTCAATTATCTTTTCTGTAATATCTCTATTTTTAACTGCATGTACATAACCAAAGATAGTTTGATTTTCTTTTAACTCTAAAAGATAGTCTGCATCCCCTATCTTGGGGTCGCAAATTACATCTTTTGTTAAAATTTCCTCTTTGGATAAAATATTTACACCTTGCTTAATGTAATCATCATCTGTATACCCTAATACTTCTCCATAACCTCTTTCAAAATATAGATAGTCTTTGTTTTTAATTTTACTTATTTGTTCTGGTAACAGTGCTCTTCTTCTTTCATTTTCTTTTGTACTTATTATAAATCCTACTGATTTCATTTTTCCCCTCTCTTTTTCATGAATTTCTCTTCATCCAATCTTTCATTAGCTCTTGCATCATAAGCTCTTGCAACCAAAAACGACCTGGTTCAAATGTAAACACGCCTTCTTTCTCAATATAGCGGCCAGGAACTCCATCGATCACAAGCTGCTCACAGGACTCTATCCCTATAAAGATAGAAGTTTCAATAATATAATAATTATCGTCCCGCTTGTCTTGAAGAAAGTCAACGGCTAGCAAGTAGGATTTCGGCAAACATTCCCTTGCCTTTTTAGCCAGTATCATAACATCATGTGGCAATTCTTTTTTCTCAACAATCCCAGATCCGGAAGCTTTGTAATCGCCTTTAGTAGGATAACGGTAATATCCAAAATACGAGTCTCCAACCATGATGATGCGCAAGTCAAAACCATAGTTAGGCACAAACTCTTGAAAATATACATAATCCTTTTGTCGCACATAGGATTCATTGGTTTTCTGTCCGGTCGAAAATATCTTATTGCATAAGGCTTTTGCCTGCCGTTTATTTTTTAATAAATGGACGCCATTTGAACAAGCAGATGTTTTATCTTTTGAAATAAACGGGTATGTACAATTCTCTATATAGTCCATAACCTCTTCTTTAGAATGTGAAATAAAGGTTTTTATTGCAGGCAGATCATTTACCTCAAAAAGATATTGCTCCCGCACCTTGTCCTCATCCATCCATACGGATTCACTATTTGGCAGAATCAATTTTCCTAGGTGATTCTGGATGATTTCCACCTTATCTGCGGCTTCCCAGTGCTTAGCATAGGATGTCTCAGTACGCCACACTACAATGTCATACTTCTTTCCCTTCTTTATAAAATCAGACTTGTTAATCTCGTATTCTTCATAGGGAATTTGATTTGTTTTTAGAAAACGCTCGAATTTAGGCCAATTAGCATTATTTCCTAATCTAGCTTCGTTCTTCACAAGACCTACAAAGGGTTTTGGAAAATTATCCGGCCAGTCCACATATAACTTTGGCGAGCTTTCAAGTTGCTGGTTTTCAGGAATAACTCTACGAGAGCTGATCTTTTCCTTTAATTCGGGAACTAAATCTAAAAAGCCTCTCGGCTTCAACACTCTATATACTTTGTATAGTTTTTTTCTGGTAATTTTAGCTCTCATTAACAACCTCCATTCTTGCCGTCCACTCCTCTTATTTCTGCAAATCTCCAGGTAGCACCAGCTATAATTAGTATATCAAATAAAGTCCTATAATAACCGATAAATGGGAAACCTGCCTAAAATCCCATTTCTATCAACACGCAGAATTAATTTTTTGAAAACATCAAAAAAGCAGACTTTCGCCTGCTTCTTAAAAGAAACAAAATTGGTTTTTTTAAGCAATCTTTTAATGGAACGCCTTACTTCGGGGTATATATGCTGTTATATTTGGTCCTTACGCGGTTTCAGTTTCAACAGCCTCATCAATAGTTTGCTTATTTAATTCAATTATTATTCCGTATACTGTATCTTGTTCTTCACTCACCTTTAACTGCTCATCTAAATCAAAATTGTTTAAAGAGATCGTATCTCCCAACTTCTTTTCTGATACATCGACAAATATTGCGTCAGGCATCAAAGCCAAATTTCCCAAGACAGTTATTTCGGATCTGTATACCTGTAGCTGCAATTGTCTTTGCTTCAAATCGTCCTCACCTTTAAAAGCAATGGGGATCTGTAGTTTTATGTCATGGTCATTTGAGACAATCTGCACATCTATATGCACAACACTACCCGTGACAGGGTGTTTTTGTACTTCTTTAATAAACCCAAATTTCTTATTGTTATTGTACTTAATCCATACTTTAGCATTGGAACCATTGCAGGTAAAAATCTTATTTAAGGCTAATGCCTCAAATTTTACCGAAGTTGCCACAGCAACACTATCCCCATAAATCACACCAGGTACAAAACCGCTTTCTCTAAATTTTCCAGGATGCTTAGTTCTTTCTGTTGCCTCTAAAGTAATCTTTTCCATAAAAACCCTCCTCTTAGCCTATTAAGCTATTATTATTTTTTTATGCAAATCTAATTCCATTTTAAAACTTTCTTTTTTGCCAGTAGAAAAATATGTTTACCGTTATAGCAATAATTAATAACGGTGCCATAATCATAAACAGATCAAAAAACCTTGCCATTGCACCTACAGTTTCGAACATCATCGTGTTTTACCGCCTCTTTTAATAATATTTCCTCTTAATCATCTCCCCTATTACAGGATATTTTTCAAGTTCGGCAAGCAATCTATCAACTTCAATTTTAGCAACCGCAATATACTTATCTGCTGCACCATAATATATATATAATTCACCTTCATAAATATATCCACCTTGTGGAAATACGACATTATTGACATCACCGATCAATTCATATTCTTCCTCAGGCTCAAGAAGGGGATAAGGTATGCGCGCAATTACCTTTGAAGGGTTTTTCAAATCAAGAAGTGCTACACTGCCGCGATATACAAATTTATCATCCACCGCATGATATAATAACAGCCATCCCTTATCCGTTTTAATAGGTGGTACACTGCCGCCAATTTTTTGATTCTCCCAGAAATACTCGCATTTCATAATAATTGATGTTTCAATCTTGTTCTCATAATCTGCCCACGAATTTATTGAGAGAAGTTCATCAAAACTTTCAAAATAGTCCAACTGAATATTTGGCGAGATTCTGTGTATATACGCAATCATTCCATTAATTCTTTCTGGGAATATAAACGCATCTTTATCCCAACAAAAATGTTTTATAACCCCCAGTTTTTCATATTGTATAAAATCCTCAGTCCTAGCTATTGCTACCCTAGCCTCTATGCCATCATATGCTGTATAAAAAACATAAAAGCTACCTTCGAATTCAACTATTCTTGGATCTTCACAACCTTTGCTTTCCTCAGGCAGAGTAGGATATATTACTTTTTCGTTTGAATCATATAGTACCTTAGCATTTATATCCAGTTTGGCATAGCCAATATAGGATATATAATTATCATGATCCTTTATATTGCTATTTGTAGCCCTGTAAAGCATGTGGACAACCCCATCTTTTAATTGAATTCCGGGATTAAACCTGGCAAAGCTTCCAAATTGATCTTTTAGTGGTTTCATAACAATCCCTAATTTTTTGAACTTTATCATAAATCCTCCTGTTGTTTCTTTATAGTATTAGTGTTTTCATTTACTCACCTTAGCTAATGACATTTTCATATATTTCTTTTAACGAATGCCCAGTTTTAGTCAGAGGGGAAATAACATCCAATTGTAGATTAGGCACATACATTTTAAGAGCCTTAAAACTACCTCTTATAAAAAATTTTCCCATGGATGCAGGTATGAATATTGATTCACCTGTTTTAACAGAAATTGCTCCATTTGAAAAATCTACAAATGCTTCACCCTCAATAAATAAGTAAATATAAAACTTACTTCCATTAGTAGTCTCTTCAACTTCTCCATTTACGTTATAGATTTCTAGACAAAAATATTTATTCGCCAGTTTAAATGATTTGTATGAACTAGGGTTGATTTGTAAATCAATTCCTAAAGCCTTCTCTTTTCTATTGTTTGGAATGAAATCCATAACATCAAGGGCCTTTTTTATATTCAGCGGTCTTTTGTTACCTTTTTCATCTCTGCGATCATAGTCATATAATCTGTATGTTAAGTTTGAGCTTTGCTGAATTTCTGCAAGGACAATACCTGCACCTATTGAATGAATAATACCAGGATGTATATCAATAACATCTCCGGGAAACACGTTAATATAATTAAGACAATTATCAATTTCGTTTTTATTCATTGCTTTTATAAAGCTTTCTTTATCAGTCCCCGCTATTACATTATAAATAATTTTGGCGTCCGGTTTTGCATCAATGATGTACCATGCCTCGTGCTTTCCTAATTCTCCATTTTCGTTGATACTTGCATAATTATCATCCGGGTGGATCTGAACTGAAAGTTTATCACTTGCATCTATTAGCTTTAACAGCAAAGGGAAATATATATTTTTGCTATCATAAATATCAGTACCTATTGCATCTTTTCCTGTCATTTTTAAAAATTCTATCAGACTTAAACCTTTAAATATACCATTGGCAAGTATACTTATACCATCAGGATGGCACGAGACTTCCCATGCTTCAGCGGTTTTTCCCTCCGGTAATATTTTCC
>JUEF01000089.1 GCA_000802045.1 Peptococcaceae bacterium BICA1-8 | reverse complement strand
ATTATTATTGGTTGCCAAATATTGATGTACTAACACAGAAAAACAATACCCTATATATTGCTTTTACCGATGAATACCTAAATCCCAGAATCGAAGAATGGAGGAATAATAAGAATCTTTTAACCTATAGCCTCTATCAAATTTTAGGTTTTGCAGCAGGGTTAATACTAGCTTTTATCTATTTAATAGTGATTATCGGTAGAAAATCCTTTACAGATAAAGATGTTCATTTAAACTTTGTTGATAAACTCTATAACGATTTCAACATAGCAATGTGTATTTCTCTAATATTCTTATGGGTTGTGTCTATGAATTTTATCTTGTTTCAAAATGAAATTTTTCAAGCTGTCTTTCCAATTACATTTTTAATAGGCACTTTTGGGTTAATATTAGTACTATCCCTAGTAAAGCACATAAAGAATGGGACGCTTATTAAGCATTCATTAATCTACACCATATTTCGTAAGTTCTTTAATTTTATAGGGGAGATTTATGATAGCGGCAGTATTGGAATGAAAGTAGCATTAATAGTTATTGGATACCCAGCAATTGTTGCTGTAACATTCTTTATTTTCCCTATAACTATAGGGGCAGCAGTATGGCTGGCTTTTAAGAAGGTCAAGGAATATAAGGCAATAAAAGAAGGCGTTGAGAAGGTAAAGGAAGGAGATCTCCATCATAAAATAAATGTGACCGGCAAGGGAGAGTTTGCCAAACTGGCAGATGATATCAATAGCATTACTGATGGATTAAATAAAGCAGTTGCCAATGAATTGAAAAGTGGAAGGTTAAAAACAGAATTAATTACTAATGTATCCCACGACATAAGGACACCTTTAACATCTATTATCACTTATGTTGATTTATTGAAGAATGAAAAGGACCAGACAAAAACAGAAGGTTATATAAATATTATTGACCAGAAGGCCCAGAGATTAAAAATACTTACCGACGATTTATTTGAAGCCTCTAAGGCTCAAAGTGGTAACATACCTGTAAATTATGAAATAATAGAAGTGATAGCTTTAATAACCCAGGGGTTAGGAGAACTCGATGATAAGGTGCAAGAAGCCAAGTTAGAATTTAGGATAAATTATCCGAAAGAGAAAGTATATATTAAAGCAGACGGAAAATTACTCTGGAGGGCCATAGAAAACTTATTATCCAATATATTTAAATATGCCTTAAAAGGATCAAGGGTTTATATAAATATTGAGGACTTAGGAACTGAAGTAAAGCTAATAATTAAAAATATTTCAGCCTATGAATTAAACATTTCCCCTGATGACCTTATGGAGCGTTTTACAAGGGGCGATGAGTCTAGAAGCAGTCAAGGTAGTGGATTAGGTTTATGTATTGCTAAAAGCTTGATCGAGATTCAGAAAGGGAGCTTCAATATAGAAATAGATGGAGATTTATTTAAGGTTATTATCCAAATGCCTAAGTAAAGGAAGTAAAAAAGTAACCAAGGGACACTATGTCCCTTGGTTACTTTTTTACATTACGTTAGTACAATATTTGCCAATTTGAAAATATAGAAGGAGTTTTAAGTTTTATGGTCGAATAATTACATAATATGGTTGTTAATGCATATTTAAGGAAAAAGGTTAATTGAAAAAGAAAATTCTACATAGGAGGACTTAATATGAAAGTTAAAGTGATAATTTCTTTATTAATGGTTATTGTTTTATTACCAAGTGCTGCTTTCGCAAGCTTTAATGAATATGGTTACAATGCAGAAGCTAATATTTTCAATGGCACCCTTGAAAATTGGGATAATTTTCTTTTCGATAATCCGGTTACCCCCTATGATCAGAATGCCAAGGATGTTCAATTTTTAGTACGAAAATGGAGCATAGATTTTGATAATGCTATGTTTAATGGCCAAACCTGGGTGGAAGGTGCATGGCAGCAGGCTCACATGTATACATACCTTTCGGGAGAACAATTAGGCTGGACCCATAATACAATGTTTAAAATGGTATACTCATCTAAACCTATTACAGGAGCATTGGAAATTCCTATTACAGATCAGGTGAGTTTATGGTTAATTCAGTATAAAGAGTGGTTAATTAATCCTCTTGGTAATGAAATCCAAATATCAGATAGTTTAAATATCAAAGCAATACCACCTTCTCTAGGCAGTGGTGCATACTAAATAAGAGCCTGTATTACCCTACTAAATGCCAGACTAAGGGCATGATATACTTTGCTAAAAAGTAAAGGACAGCGGTTAGACCTAAAAACCAAAATATATATTTATAGCCTGTTCGTGTTGTTTGCATAAGTAAAGTCACCTCCACTAGTATTTTTAGTTAAATGAGCAAAAATATGCATACTAATAAATAAGTAAAAGGAGCCGTGGTGGCTCCTTTTGCGTTTACAACATGTAATGATTTCCAAATTATTTGATTGGGGTATTTACGATTAGGCTTCTTGTGGTTAAAATAAGAAGGTCAGAAGGGAGTTGTAATAATGAATGTTGCACAACAGTTGCAGGAAACAGATAGAAATAAACTTAGTAAGGATTTTTGGAATGCTGTAACGGACAGTTTGCCAATTATGCTAGGCGTAGTACCCTTTGGCATTACCTATGGTGTAATGGGCATAGCCATTGGACTCACCCTGTGGGAGATTCTTTTAATGTCATTACTTGTCTTTGCTGGTGCTGCCCAGTTTGTGACTATTTCCATGTTAGGGGCGGGTATTACTAGCTTTGGGGTAATAGTTTTTACCACTCTTTTAGTAAATTTGCGGCATTTAATAATGGGGGCATCTTTAGCGCCTCGCATGATTAAAGAGCCCATGTGGCTTCAAGGCATACTAACCTTTGGTCTTACTGATGAGGCCTATGTGTTGGTCATTAACAAAATACAAAAAAGTGGATATAGTGTCTCTTACCATCTAGGCGCAACGCTAGCCCTCTATGTAGTGTGGGCAGCAGCTACCTTAGTTGGAGCTACCTTTACAAATTACATACCGGACCCCTTAGAGTGGGGCTTGGACTTTGCGATACCGGCAACCTTCCTAGTTATGTTAATTCCTCGTTTAAAGGATTTTGTTAGTTGTATTGTATTTTTTGTAGCCGCTCTTGTATCTATTGCGGGTGTTCTTTATTTACCCGGGAAGTGGTATATTATTTTAGCTTGCATTATAGCTAGTGTCATTGGTGGTTTAATAGAAAGGAATGGGAATAATGCGCAGTGAAATACTATTAATAATAATTGGCATGGCAGTTGTCACATATTCTACTAGAGTAGGGTCCTTGGTTTTATTTCGCTTTACTGGTATTCCTTCCTGGCTGGAGGTTTGGTTAAAGCATGTACCTACAGCAATATTAACAGCCTTGATAATACCTGCACTAATTCTACCTAAAGGAGCAATTGATTTAAGCCTTAATAACCATTATTTATTAGCAGGTCTAACCACAGGGCTAACGGCATTTTTAAGTCGTAATGTCCTAGCTAGCATAGGATTGGGTTTACTAGTAATGCTTTCACTAAGATGGTTTGGATTCTAATAAAATAATAGATAGAAGAAACGCCCAAAATGTATTTTGGGCGTTTGTACTTGTATAGGGAGAATAATTTATAGTTGTGGAGTCCTATTAATAAATCCTTTTTTCTCTTTCTGTAGAACTGTAGCACTGTAGCTACTGTAGGTACAATCGGCGTAGCCGGTTTATTTATCATTATCTATTATGGCTGTAATGACCTTTGTTGGGGGTTGGGGAAATTGTGCTGACCCATCTGTTGGTGTAGTTGAAAAAGCCAACTGTATAGGCAGCCTCTAGTATTTCATTGTCATTAAAACCAACCTCTCTGAGTCTGTCAACCTGCTTTGTATCAATTTCTCTAGGATATACGGTAGCAAAGTAGGCATAGTCACATAGAGCACGCTGCTTCTCAGTTAGCTTTGCGCTGCGGTAATTGTAGGTGAGCTGATCCACAAGAACAGGATCGCCAGTAAGTCCCCTTAATACATCACTGTGGGTTGTGAGGCAGTAACAGCAGTTATTAGTAGCGGATACCACAAGGCCTAGCATTTCTTTATCTACATTGTCCAAATGACAGGTTTCTGGGGTAAAAAGTGAAGCCTTGAAATCCAGAAAGCCCTTAAATTGCTGGGCGTTAAGAGGCAGAACCTTAAAAAGGTTGTTGATGAAGCCCCAGTTTTCTTCTTGGAAATTTATGTACTTATCAAATAGTTCTTGAAGCTCCTGGGGGATTTCTGACGGTTCGGGCTTTTTTAAATAAGATAACTTTTCAGAATTTGTTTCACTCATAGCATTATCTCCTTTCCGTATAGAAAAAATTTGAATATTGTTAATTTATGTTAATATAAAAACACCTTAATTTCAAGACTAAGGTGTTTTCGGTCTAAAGGTTTTATTTATGTACAAAAAATTCTTCCAAGGTTAAATTGTTCAGTTTTATAAAAGTTGCATTTTCTATCCCAACATACCTAATATGCCAAGGCTCATATTGATATCCTGTAATTTCAACTTTTGATTGGGCGTATCTGATAATGAATCCAAACAAATGTGCATTTTCTTCTAACCATAAGCCCTCTGGAGTACTTCCAAAATTATTCATTAGCTTATAATTAACTGATGCTGAACTTACATCCATTGCTAAACCGGTCTGGTGTTCACTCTGACCAGGAAGAGCGCTGAAAGTATTTGCTTTTTGGAAGCCAGATTTTTGCACATTACCTAAAAATATAGCCTTTTGCCGTTCGTATGATCTATAGCCTGAAACAGCATAAATTATATGACCATCTTCTTCAGCCTTAGTTATGAGTTCTTCTAGAGCTAATGCTGCATCTTTTCTCAGGTATTTTTTTTGATCTTCGCCCTCAAAGGAAAAAGTAACATTTGGTATAATCAGATCCTCTGGTTTATATGAAGAGGGCAAATTGTTTTCTTTATTTACCAATACCAGTAAATCATTGGGATTATCAATTATTTTCTTATTCTCATCATCAATTAATTTTAAAACTTTATCATAGACCAAATCTTCTTTAACCTCTTTCTCTTTTTCAGGTTCTGTTATTATTGATGGTTCGAAAGTTATTACCTCGGAAATTTCTTCTGGTACTGGTTCAATTATTTCTGGTTCTATATTACTACTTAAAACCTCTTCTTGTCCAAGACTAAATGCAATAAATATTACTACTACTAAAAGAATAAACCCTAAAATAGATTTTTTCACCTTATTATGCCCCTTTTATCTTGTCATTGTTTGATTAATTTCGACAAATAGAGGCCATTTCCTTTTATTTTTTCAGCGGTAATTATTAAGATTTTTATAATCTGTTTGAATAATTGATTGATATTATGTTTAAGCCCGATGAAAGATTAATTATTCCAAATAGTAAACAAAACAATTCCCACCTGAATAGAATATATTGAGTATTTTTGAAAGGAGAGATAATATGTATAGACGGTTTCCCTATGTTAATCAATATGAGCAATATGGTCAACAACAATTTTTCCCACCTTTTTTCCCACCTTTTCCGCAGCCGGGACAACGGCCTCAAATAGATTCAGGAACAGCACTTAAGAACCGCACAGGAGCATTAAGAATTAATTTTTCTAGACGTTTTTCTAGAACTCCTACAGTTGTAGTTTCGCCCTTATGGAGAGGGCAAAATGCCCAAGTAGCTTTTGTAGAGACAATAACAGATGTGTCTAATACAGGATTTACAGTAGTAAGTGATAATGCAGCTAATAATTATTATGTAAGCTGGATTGCTGTACAATAGGATACTAAATAGCCTAAACGAAAAAAACCTCGGTATGAGGTTTTTTTCGTTTAAGCTATTTTAGTTGTCCATGCTTCACAATTCCAAATATCAGTAATAATATCATTATAAAATTCCGGCTCGTGGCAGATGAGGAGAATACTGCCCTTGTAGGCCTGCAAAGCCCTTTTAAGCTCTTCTTTAGCATCAACATCTAGATGGTTTGTCGGTTCATCTAAAACCAGGAAATTACTTTCACTATTAATAAGGTTACATAAACGGACCTTAGCCTGTTCTCCGCCGCTTAAAACAACAATACTGCTTTCTATATGCTTGGTAGTGAGGCCGCATCTTGCAAGAGCAGCCCGCACTTCATGCTGATTCATGGCCGGAAAATTGCTCCATACCTCCTCAAGGCAGGTATTATTGTTGGCTCCCTTAACCTCTTGTTCAAAGTAACCGATATTTAGATAGTCGCCTAGCTCCACTTGACCTGATACCGATTCAATTTGACCTAGAATGCTTCTAAGTAGTGTTGTTTTCCCAAGACCGTTAGCACCGATTAGGGCAATTTTCTGTCCCCTTTCCATGCTGAGATTTAAGGGTTTAGTCAAAGGCTCATCATAGCCAATAACCAGGTCCTTAGTTTCAAAAATTAATTTACCAGAGGCTCTGGATTCTTTAAAATTGAAGGAGGGCTTGGGTTTTTCTTTTATTAGCTCAATTCGCTCTATCTTGTCCAGTTTCTTTTGCCGTGACATAGCCATATTTCGGGTAGAAACCCTAGCCTTATTTCTGGCCACAAAATCTTCAAGATCATCGATTTCCTGCTGCTGTCTTTTATAAGCCGATTCTAGCTGCTGTTTCTTAGCTTCATGTATTTTTAAGAAGTCATCATAGGTGCCTACATAACGGGTAAGTTCCTGATTTTCCGCATGATAAATAAGGTTAATAACACTATTTAAAAAGGTAATGTCATGGGAAATTAAAATAAAGGCATTTTCATATGCCCGGAGATAAATTTTTAACCATTCAATGTGCTGTTCATCGAGATAGTTTGTAGGTTCATCTAAAAGAAGAATATCGGGCTTTTCCAATAGGAGTTTTGCTAATAAAATTTTTGTTCTCTGACCACCGCTTAGTTCTTGAATTTCTTTTTCCAAGCCTATCTCAACTAACCCCAAGCCCCTAGCTACTTCTTCTATCTTTGCATCTATGATATAAAAGTCATTATGAGTTAAGATATCCTGTATTGTACCCATATCCTCAAGTAGTACCTCTAACTCCTCCGGCGTTGCTTCAGCCATTTTATCACAGATCTGATTCATTTCTGTTTCTAGCTCAAAGAGATACTTGAAGGCAGTCTTTAAAACATCCCTTATTGTGATTCCGTTTTCTAGGGTTGTATGCTGATCTAGATAACCGACACGGACCCGTTTTGCCCATTCAACTTGCCCCTCATCTGGCTCAAGCTTATCTGTTATGATACTCATAAAAGTAGATTTTCCTTCACCATTTGCTCCTATAAGTCCAATATGCTCGCCTTTTAGCAATCTAAAAGATACATTGTTGAAAATCGCTCTATCGCCAAAACCATGGCTAAGATTTTTTACTGTTAAAATACTCATTATCTGCTTCCTTTCAAATTAGTTGTTTAATGAAAGATCTATTTAAGTCTACTAAAAAAGATTATATAAGATCCAGACTATATTTTAAAGCAAAACCAAAATATGCCAGCAATAAATTTTATGACAAAAGAGAAATATCCCGCAAAGAATACTAGCTTAAAAGGTCTTAAAGCAAATAGTATATTTATAAAAATTGTTTTTTATGGCCTTTTCGCCCTATGATGGGGTAGTAAATATGGTGCTCTTATTTATTGCAGTAAGTTATGCTTTCTAGCTCAGTTTTCTCTTTACAACCCCTTTAATAAACAGTACAATTATGATTGAATACATGAATGATTGTTCATATGTTTGGGGGAGTTAGATTGAGAAAAGAAATAGTATTAGAGGGTTTGGGCTGTGTTAACTGTGCTAATAAAATTGAAGATAAGCTAAAGGAATTAGAAGGGATAAACGAGGTTTCAATTGACTTTGTAAACAGAAAGTTATCATTTGTTTTAGAAAATATTAATAATTACCCGAATATTATCGAAGATATTAAAAGAGTGGTAAAACAAATTGAACCCCAGGTTAAGGTGCGGGAAGTAGTAAGGAAAAGAGTCAAAAATAAAATTGAGATTAAAATGATAGGGCTACATTGTGCCAGCTGTGCCAATAAGATTGAAGCTGGTGTTAAAAAGATAGAGGATTTAAAAGACTGCTATCTTGATTTTACAAACAATAAGTTAGTTATTTATGTTAATAGCATTGAAGAAGTAGATAGAATTACAAATGAAGCAGTACAAATAATTAAGAAATATGAACCCCATTTAGCTTTGAAAATTATTAAGGATGATATTAAAAATGAAGATAAAGAGGTTGAGGATGATATTGCTAAAAGGAAATTAATAAAGCTAGGCATTGGTATTGTATTTTTTGCAGGAGCTTTACTACTTAATTTTGCATTGCCTATTAAATTAAGTATATTCTTACTAAGCTACCTTCTTATCGGTGGTGATGTTCTAACAAGGGCAATAAAAAACATTTTGCGGGGTCAGATTTTTGATGAGAACTTCCTGATGACCATCGCTACTATTGGTGCATTTTTAGTCGGCGAGTATCCGGAGGCTGTGGCAGTAATGCTCTTCTACCAAATAGGGGAAGCCTTCCAAGATAGTGCTGTAAATAAGTCGAGAAGATCTATCAAAGCCTTAATGGATATTAAGCCTGATTATGCTAATATGATTATTAATGGTCAAGCAGTACAGGTTGACCCGGAAGATGTCATGCCAGGGGATGTAATTCTTGTCAAACCCGGGGAAAGGGTTCCTCTCGATGGAAAAGTAGTTGAAGGTTCGACTATGGTCGATACAGCAGCACTAACAGGAGAGTCTGTTCCCCGCAAGGTAGAAGCTGGTGAAGAATTACTAAGTGGATATATTAATAAAACAGGGCTTGTTAAGGTTAAAGTAACAAAAGAGTTTAGTGAATCAACAGTTAACAGAATTATTGAGCTTGTTCAAAATGCCGCTAGTAGAAAAGCCCCTACCGAAAACTTTATTACTAAATTTGCTAGATATTATACGCCGGTAGTTGTATTTCTAGCTTTGGGTCTTGCAGTAATCCCACCCTTAGTCTTGGAAGGTGAAATTTTTTCCGATTGGGTTTACCGAGCGTTAATCTTTTTAGTAATCTCCTGCCCCTGCGCTTTAGTAGTATCTATTCCATTAGGATTTTTCGGTGGAATCGGAGCAGCATCAAGAAATGGAGTATTAATAAAAGGCGGAAACTATCTAGAAGCTTTAGATTCTGTTTCGACTGTAGTTTTTGATAAAACGGGAACTTTAACCAAAGGTGTATTCAAGGTTACAGATATTAAGCCTACTAGTAGCTTTAATAGGGGTGAATTAATAGAGTATGCTGCTTTAGCAGAAGCCCACTCAAATCATCCTATTGCTAAATCAATCTTAGAATACTATGGAGAGAAGATTGATTTAAATTTAGTAGAGGATTATGAAGAAATACCAGGACATGGTGTAATAGTAAAATATCAAGGCAAAGAAATTTTAGCAGGTAATCAAAAACTTTTAGCAAGAGAAAATATTATACTCGACAATATCCTACAGACGGGCACTATTGTTTATATTGCGGTTGATAAGGTTTATGCTGGGAGTATTTTAATATCTGATGAAATAAAAGAAGATGCCCAGGAAACTATTAGAAACCTCCGGAAGATGGGTATAAATAAGCTAGTGATATTAACCGGTGATAATATTAATGCGGGGGAACACGTAGCACAGGAACTGGGAATTGATCAGGTATATACTCAGCTACTGCCGGAGGATAAGGTTAAGATACTAGAGGGATTAATGAGTAAGGCGAATAAAGGAGAAAAACTTATATTTGTCGGTGATGGAATAAATGATGCACCTGTATTAGCTCGGGCTGATATAGGGGTAGCTATGGGTGGATTAGGTTCAGATGCAGCAATTGAAGCAGCTGATGTCGTCCTAATGACTGATGAACCTAGCAAATTAGTGACAGCAATCAAAATTGCTAAAAGAACAAAGGCAATAGTATGGCAGAATATAATATTAGCGCTAGGTGTCAAGGGATTTGTGCTTTTACTTGGTGCAGTGGGGATAGCTACCATGTGGGGAGCAGTATTTGCTGATGTAGGTGTAGCCTTAATCGCTGTATTAAATGCTATCAGAATAATAAAGGTTAAGCTATAATGTATGCTGAAAAAGGTTTTGAGGTGAGATTATTGGATAAAGAATTAATCTGTGAAGAGAAATGTATCCATGAAGAAATTACCAATGAGGTTAAGGAGAAGATGCTGGCAATAGGTGAAATACAAAGCCTTTCGGCTATATTTAAGGCCTTCGGGGAACCTACAAGGTTGAAAATCCTACACTGTCTAATGCAGGCAGAAATGTGTGTTTGTGATTTATGCTTTGTACTGGATATGTCTCAATCGGCTGTATCCCATCAGCTTAGAGTCTTACGGAATTTAAGGCTTGTCAAACATCGTAAAGAAGGCAAAAATGTGTACTACTCCCTGGATGATGACCATATTTTTATAATCCTAGCTGTGGGTTTAGAGCATATTAGGCATATATAGTGACTAGTCACTGGTGACTAGTAATTAGTGGCTAGCAAAAAACGTCTATAGTCTATGGTGACTGGTGGCTAGGAAAAGCGTGTGACCATGAATGTCTAGCTTTCTTGACGTGCCACCGTGTCGCTGATTTTAGTCATGGATTTCGCATCTAAATAAAATGATATCTATCGGGATTAGCTTTTCGCTGTTTCGCTTTTTTACAGTTTAACTCTTAAACAAACTTGAACGGGCGGTGCCCGTTTTTTTTGTTTGCATTTAAATAAAAGAGGGTAATAAATTTTGTAAAGGATAGGGGAAGAAGTTGCCCTAACATAGAAAGGGGGAGGCTATGCTAAAACAACTGATTCGGGCTCCAAGTAGTCTAATTATGAAACACAAAGGGCTTGTTGTTTTAATTGGCATTGGGTTGGCGGTAATTATGATAATTGTAGGCAGCCTAGGGGTAAATGCTTATACAAAAGAAGCAGAATTCTGTGCATCATGTCATGTCATGGATACGGTTTATCGTGAATGGCAGCACTCAGCTCACCGTGAATTTACCAATTGTAATGACTGTCATACCGATCAAAAAAATTACGTCGCGAAAACCTGGTCAAAGGCGACTTCTGGCACAGGTCACTTATATCACAATACCTTTGGAGATCCAAATGTAATGTTGGAGCTTAAAAATACAGAAACTGTCCAAGAAAATTGCTTGCGCTGTCATGCTAATTTGGTTGAAAGCAATTTTCTGATGGATGATGACTGTTTCAGGTGTCATCGAACAACACCCCATGGTATGTAAAAGATTCAGAAGGGAGGAAAGAGTGTATTGCTAAAAGACAGAAAAATTAAAACTATCTGCCTTTTCTTAATATTGATAGTAGCTTTAGCGCTTGCAGGTTGTACTCGAAATGTTAATAAGCCGCTAACAACAATTGCCTGGGATATTCCCGATGGAGAAATGGACCCTAAAGTATGGGGTAAGTATTTTCCTCATCAGTACAGCTCCTATCAAAAAAATATGGAGGTAATTGCTGAGGACAAAACCAACTATGGTTCATCGGAGAGAAAGAGTCATATTGCTGCCTATCCATGGAAACAAAATATTTGGGCCGGCTATGGTTTTTCAAAAGATTATAATGAAGAGCGGGGTCATGTCTGGTCTGTAATTGACCTTACCAGTACTCAACGGGTTAATGCCAAAACACCGGGCTCATGCCTAACCTGTAAAACACCAAATGTACCAGTGCTTTATGAACAGCTAGGTGATGACTACTATGCCACTCCTTTAGCAGAGCACCTAAAGGACCCCAATAGTATGATTCCTATCAGCTGCGCAAATTGTCATGATAATGAAACTATGGAGTTGAAGATTGTCCAACCGCCCTTAAGAGATGCCCTGAAGAAACTTGGGCAAGACCCGGACAAATTAACCCATCAGGAAAAAAGAACCCTAGTTTGTGCTCAGTGTCATGTAGAATACTATTTTGACAAGGAGAATAAGAGTAGAGTAACCTTCCCTTGGACCGAGGGGTTTGAACCGGCTAATATTGAAGAATATTACGCTGATTTAGAATTTGTAGATTGGGAGCATGCCAAGACTGGGCAAGGTATGCTAAAAACTCAGCATCCTGAATATGAAACTTTTGTTGACTCAGCCCACTATCAAGCGGGGGTATCCTGTGCTGACTGCCATATGCCTTATACAAAGGCAGGCAATGAGAAATATTCCTCCCATTGGTGGACCAGCCCTCTTAAAACAGCAGAACAATCCTGCGGCACCTGCCATAAAGATGGGTCAGATGCAAGGAGAGATAGAGTGCAATATATTCAGGATAAGGTCGCAGATCAATTACATAAAGCAGGAAAGATCTCTGAGGAATTGATACTTTCAATAGAAGCTGCCCAGAAAATAGAAGGGATAGAACAGCTTAAAGTTGATGAAGCTAAGGTCTTAAGTAGAAGAGCAGTATGGTATTGGGATTTTGTAGCCGCTGAAAATTCCATGGGATTTCATAACCCGGAGAAAGCTTTGCATAGTTTAGCGGACTCTATAGATTATGCGCGACAAGGCTTAGCTCTAGTTAAAGAGGCTGCAGCTTGGGCCGGTGGCTCGTTCACAATCCAGCCAGCTAAAACCGAAGATGCTAACCCTACAAGGGAAATTACAGAAAAACCAAATATTTAGAAGGTTATATAATTCCTTAATCATTAAAAAACTGCTTGCACTATTTCTTTGTGCAAGCAGTTTTTTTTTAGTTTAAATAATTCAACTGGACAGGGGACAGGCAATTCTATTTATCAGTGTGTCCGCTTTTAGGATATCTTTAAAAATTATTTGTTTTTGTAAATTATTTTCGGTAGTTGTAATAGTAACTGTGCTTAGATTGAATAACTTCTGAATGGAGGATGTCTGGATGTCAATATTTTCAATGTTTTGATACTCGAATTTACTTTGATTCAAATAGAACCCATTATCACAGAATTGGTAGTCTACATCTTGATAACTATTTTTAATGCCATGGTAGATATATATTGGAAGTACAAGATATACTAATCCCAGTGAAACTAAAATGCTTAGTATGAAGGATTGTGACATAGTAAAGTTGAATAATGCAAACAAGAGAACATGGACGATTATTAATGGAGCCAATAAAACACCTCCCACTAAAAGGCTCAACGAAAATACAAGCAACACTCCAACCGCGGGTATAAAGTTAGGTTTGCTTTTGGTACATAACATAAATATCAGCTCCTTTTAATAATTTGTCTTCTATAATATAGTATAGTTTAAATATTGAGAAAATTCAAATATACAAAACTTTTACTTAATATTCCTTGTTAGTCATGGTACAAATAAGCAGATGTTATATTAAACTTAAAACGACTTGACGGAGGTAGCTTTATTAAGATATAATTTTAAAAAATACCATTCGTCTCTAACTCTGGGGATGAGTGGGCTTTTTAGTTTAAGGAGTTGGTAATATTGGCTGTTATTTTTTCCGGAATTCAACCTAGTGGTATTATTACCTTAGGCAATTACCTAGGTGCACTAAAGCAATTTGTTGAACTACAGGATGAACACGAATGTTATTTTTGTATCGTAAATCAGCATGCCATAACTGTTCCTCAGGACCCCAAGGCTTTAAGGGAAAATACTAGGACTCTTGCAGCCTTATATTTGGCTGTAGGGCTAGATCCCCAAAAAATTACTCTGTTTATTCAGTCGGAGGTGCCTGCTCATAGCCAGTTAGGCTGGATTATGGAGTGCACTGTCCATATCGGTGAGTTAGAAAGAATGACCCAATTTAAGGACAAGTCTACTTCTCAAAAAGAAGGGGTTTCCGGGGGATTATTGACCTATCCGGCCCTAATGGCTGCAGATATACTTCTTTATAATACCGACTTTGTACCAGTCGGAGAGGATCAAAAACAGCATTTAGAAATTACCCGGGATATGGCTCAAAGGTTTAATCACCGTTATGGAGAGATATTTAAGATACCTGAGATCAAAGTACCTAAACAAGGTGCGAGGGTTATGTCCTTGCAGGAACCAAATAAAAAGATGAGTAAGTCTGATGAAGATAGTAACAGCTTTATTTCAATGCTAGATGAGCCTAAAGTTATTGAAAAGAAAATAAAACGGGCTCAGACTGATTCAGAAGCAAGCGTTCACTTTGATAAAGAAAATAAGCCTGGAGTATCAAATCTGATGTCCATTTATTCAGCGTGTACAGGGAAATCTCTGGAAGAAATTACAACTCTTTATAAGGGTAAAGGCTATGGGGATTTCAAAAAGGATTTAGCTCAAGTGGTTGTGGAAACCATTCGGCCTATACAAGAACGTTATAATAAATTAATCAACTCTAGTGAATTAGATGATGTTTTGAATCAAGGGGCAGAAAAAGCCAATAAAGTTGCTATTCAAATGTTGAACACAGTAGAAAAAGCCATGGGTTTAAAGCGGTAATTTGCTTAATGGGAAAAATAAATAATAGAGGTCCAAAGGAAAATAGCCGTCATGGATATCTTTACTTTGGGCTTTATTTATTGCTAAAGTATTTACAATTTTTTGTATACTGTATAAAAAGGGTAAAATACAATAAATTAAGAATTATTAGAGTAGTAAATGGACTAATAGAGTTCAAATAAGCTTATAAAAGATTAGATTATTTTTTAGATTTTTTATACTATAAAAGATGTAGAATAATGTCTAGTTAAGGGGGATTGTTGTGAGAAAAAATGCAAGGTTTCAAGCAGTGATATTTTTACTATTCGTACTATTCACTTCATTCATAATTTCCGGGTGTGTGAAGGACCTTTATGCTACTAACGGAAATTCCGAACCAAAAGTTGAAGAAAAATCTCAAGAAGAGATCGAAAAAGAAAAAGCAGCCGAAGAAGAACGCAAAAGACAAGAGGAAGAGGAACAAAAACTTCGAATAATTCAGGAAAGGGCAGAAAAGGAACAGGCTCTAAAAGAAGAATTAGGACCTTTTTATGTACCCCTTCCCCCTTTAGAAAAAATAGATAATCCCCCTTTTAAAGCAAGAGGAATCTATCTAACGGGCAATACCGTAGGTCTAAAAAGTAAGTTCCCCCAGATGATAGAATTGGTTGAGACTACAGAATTAAATGCCATGGTTATTGATGTTAAAAATGACCACGGGTTGATGAGTTATCCTAGTGAAATCGAAATTGTCGAACAAGTAAAAGCTAACTATAAAGCTCCATTAAAAAATATTCAAGAAGTATTAGCAGACTTAAATTCGAGAAATATTTATACTATTGCTCGGATAGTGGTCTTTAAAGACCCCAATCTCCCAGAACAGCGGCCGGAGTGGGCTTTGCAGAAAAAGTCTGGTGGGATATGGCGCGATAAAAAGGGCGTAGCTTGGGTTAATCCCTATGAAAAAAATGTTTGGGACTATAATATCGCTATTGCTAAAGAAGCTGCCTTAATGGGTTTTAAAGAAATTCAATTTGATTATATCCGTTTTCCGGAAAACGCTAAACGGGTAGATGTGGAAGTCAATTACGGTGAAAATGTAGTTGTTAAGGATGAGATAATTGAAGATTTCTTAAAATATGCTCGAGAAGAGTTAAAAGACTATAATGTGCATCTTGCGGCAGATGTTTTTGGTGTAATTGCTACATCCTGGGGTGATAGCGATAAGATTGGTCAGACCTGGGAAAGGATGGCAGCGCAGATTGAATATACCTGCCCTATGATTTACCCTAGTCATTATGGACCTGGCTACTTCGGATTTAAGGTACCTGATGCTAATCCATATGGTACTATAAAAATGGCTTTAATAGATTCTATCGAACGTAATGCTACTGTTAAAAAACCCGGAATAATCAGGCCCTGGCTGCAGAGTTTTACTGCAAGTTGGGTACCTGGCAATATCTCCTATGGAGCTAAGGAGGTAAGACAGCAGATAGATGCTGGGTTGGCCCTGGGTATTGACGAATATTTAATTTGGAATGCCAATAATCGCTATATTAAAGAAGCTTTTCTTTCAGAAGAGGAATTCCAAAATAAAGCTGCCCAGTTTGCAAAAGAACGGGAAGAAAAGGGCCTCGATGTCCTTGGTAAAACGAATACCCAGGCTTTAGAGGACTTTTTCAAGGCTTTTGCAAAGAAGGATTGGCGTAATGCCCTGTATTTGCATGCCAATGATTTTACTATAGGCTTTAATGATTATAAACCTTGGGTTGATAGCTGGACAGGTAAACTTTCCCGCTATGAGATAAAAACGAATACTCCCAAGGATGAAAAGACACTTTATGAAGTTGATGTGACAATTACTAGAGGTAGGGAAGAAATACAATTATCTGTTCAAACATTTGAAGTTTATCTAGAAAACAGTGTTTGGAAGGTTAAACCAACTGAGGAGTTTCTCAAAGCCTTAACTGCAGAACCTATTCTTGAAGAGGGCGAAGTTACCAGTCCTAATTAAGCAGTAGCTAATTATAGTAGAAGCCGGCCTTTGGGTCGGTTTTTTCATGCCCTGACGAGAATGTAGAATGTAGAATTTAGAATTGAAAAAGAAAAGTCTATCGACTATCGACGATAGACTTTTTCTAGCCACTAGCCACTAGCCACTAGCCACTAAAAATAATTATATATTTTTCCAAAAAAGGTGCTAGAATATTATTATGGTTTAAAGTCGAAGAAGGAGATGGGAAATTTGACACCGCAAGAAAATGAAAAAACAGGATTGATATACGGGATTTTAGCTTATACTGTATGGGGTATCCTGCCTTTATACTGGAAATTATTAGACGTAATACCTGCTTACGAAATTTTAGCCCATAGGATTTTTTGGTCATTTATTTTTATAGGGACTTTACTGCTATATTCCGGAAAATGGAAAATGGTTGTTGAAGTTTGTGAAAACAAAAAGAATGTTCTCTTGATTTTCCTTTGTGCAGCTATTGTCTCCGTTAACTGGGGCACCTATATCTGGGCAGTAAATTCCGATCAGGTTGTGGAAGCTAGTATGGGCTATTATATTAATCCATTAGTAATGTTTTTATTTAGTGTTACCATATTAAAAGAAAGGCTAAACTTCTGGCAAATCACAGCAATTATTTTGGCTGTTATAGGAGTAATGATTATTACTGTTCAGTACGGCAAAGTTCCCTGGGTTGCATTAGTTCTTGCCGCGAGTTTCGCTACTTATGGGCTTTTGAAGAAATTGATAAACGCGGATGCGATGGGTGGACTAGCTTTAGAAACAGCCTTTAGTGCCCCTTTTGCTCTTCTTTATATCCTTTTTAAACAATCTCAGGGAATAGGTGCTGTGGGGTCTGTTTCGGTAGGTACTCTTTTAATCTTATTGTGTTCAGGTATTGCTACTGCAACACCACTCTTGTGGTTTGCTCAAGCAGCTGGAAGGATAAAGTTTTCAACATTAGGTTTTTTACAATATATTGCTCCTACTATTACCCTGTTTCTCGGAGTAGTTGTCTTTAAAGAACCCTTTACACCTACCCATTTATTGAGCTTTGGTTTTATTTGGTTGGCCTTACTCATCTATACATTGTCTAATGTTGGGGTTTTAAGGAAAAGGGACACACCTGCCGAGACCCTAGCAAAATTATAAGTCAGGAATGTCCCTAACGAATGAGAGGGGACACACCGTCTCAAGAAGCAGGAAGCAGGACAATAGCTATTTATGTGATAGTTTTTGGAGATGCATCTATTCTAAGGTATACTGCATCCCATGAAATTGACCTGTAATTCGAAAGTCCACGACTTTAATCAATGACACATCAAAAAAGCTAGACATTCTTGGTTTACGCTTTTCCTAGTCACCAGTCACCAGTCACTAGTCACTAGTCACT
>JUEF01000088.1 GCA_000802045.1 Peptococcaceae bacterium BICA1-8 | reverse complement strand
GTTTTTCCCTCCGGTAATATTTTCCCAATCTTTTCTAAGTTCCTTCCACCCCAGATATAATCTTTATATACTGGTTCAAATTTTAAAGGATATAACATTATTCTCCCTTCTGGGATAAATATTTACTGATCTCCATGGATGCGATTCCATAAGAAACTAAACACTCTGAGCCTTGGTTTAAATTTAAGCCGTTTTCATTTAACCCATCATAACAAGCACCAGTATCTTCATCAATTAAAGATACTCCCTTTGAATTTTGACCCTTGTACCAGTTAAAACATTTTTCAGCATTTTTGAGATGCTTTTTATCTTTTGTTATTTCATAATAATCCAGATAAGAAAGTAGTGTTTCGCATGCCTCTATAGGTTGTTCATCATATGCTGCAGGTTCTTTGCCTTTCATAAACCAACCATTGCATCCGATCGGTTTAAAAAAGTCTTCTTTTAAAGTGATGCGTCCAAGAAAGTCCATACTTTCTTGGGCAGTTTCAAGCAAAACATCCATTTTGAGAATATTATATGCCTTAAACAAGGACCATGGAAAAAATGCATTGCCATAAGTCATGTAGTCCTCAAACCAATGCCAATCACCATCCTTGCATTTTTTATACTGCTCCACCAAGGACATTGATAGTTTTTCAATATGATTAATCACTTCAGGTCTTTGTGTCAAATAGCTTAATCCGACTATAGAATATGCTTTTGCTCTCGGTGAATTAAGATTTGGCCAGTGTTCCAATGCTTTATTGATCATATGCCAACAGCTTCTTTTAATATTTTCAGGAATAGCTTCACTTGAGATTGTGCGCCCTAAAGCCCATAAGCATCTTCCAAAGCAATCTTCCGATCCTTCTTCTTCTATAAATTCTCGGTTAAAATTCATAAAATTCTTAAACTTTCCGTCATTATTTTGGGCAAAAAGCATAAAAGCCAAGTATTTGTAAATAAGTTTTAAATATTTTCTTTTCTTAAACTGTTCGTAAAGCATTACTGCTAATATCAATGCCCTTGAGTTATCATCGGTTGTATATCCTTTACTTAGGTCAGGGATACCGTAGATACTGTGTTGAAAGATACCTACGTCGTCAGTTATAGCAAACAAATAATTGGTAAATAACATATCCCTTTCTCTATGAAGCATTACACTGCACCAATTTTGTGGGGGGCTGATGTGATGATACCTAATAAAACATTGGTATAATGCAGTGCTACCTTGTTCCAATACATTGTGCTACCAATCTCCGCTGTTTTTCTTTCCATCCTTGATTTTTTACGAGGATTTTGTAGAATTTGTTTTATGCAATCAGCCAAAGACTCAGGGTTGCTAAATTCAGCAAGTAATCCGTTTCCCTCTGATAACATTTCTTTAGCATATAGATATGGCGTAGAAACAATTGCCTTGCCATAACCCACCGCATAAGCCAGTGTCCCACTCACTGCCTGATCTTTTGCTAGATATGGGGTCATATAAATATCTGATAACTGCAGATACTGTATTATTTCATCCTTTGAAAGGTATTTGTTAACAAATTTTATATTTCTACCCAGATCAAGCTTGTCAACAAGTTCTTCTAACTTATTTCTATAAGCGGTTCCTTTTTCTTTCAGTGCCGGATGCGTTTGGCCTAGAATAAGATATAGTGCATCACTATGATCGCTATTTAGCTTGGCTATTGCTTCAATGCCATGCTCTATCCCTTTTCCCGGTCCAATAAGACCAAAGGTACTTATTATCTGTCTATTTTCATAGCCAAACTTCTTTTTTAAGGTTTCCCTTGATTGAATTAGTTTTTTGGGAACACCATGATGAATGACTTCAATTTTTCCTGATTCAACACCATATATTGACTGAAGCATTTGTTTGGTGTTTCGGGCCATGGTTATCATTTTCTCACTCTTTTTCCCAAGTTCATTGATAATAAGCCTTTGTTTCGGACTAGGTTCCGAAAGTATCGTATGAAGGGTTGTTACTATGGGTATTTCTAGATTATTAACCAGATCAAGGATATAATCACCATTATCTCCCCCGAAAATTCCATATTCATGCTCAATTACCAGCAGATCAATGTTAGAAGCATTCAATTTCTTTGCTACTTCAACATAATCATTTCGTTCGTTTTGTCTAATTTCCGCCATAAGTTTATTGTCGTAAGAACAGTGCTCTGAATTACTTATAGCTATTACATGTGTATTTATTATTCCAATATTATCCATAGCATTAATGAGATCCTCTGTGAATGTAGCAATTCCGCATTCACGAGGTGGGTAAGTACTTAAAAATGCAATATTTCCATATGGTTTCCCTTGTTTCAAATCAACCTCGCCCTTTCATTTTTTTAATTTTCAAAACTCCTGATATTTCACTTTTATTTTTAAATAATTTTATGAAGCTGCGTAGTTTCATTATCGTATACTGTGTTTAAAAGGTTTATATCCTTATTTACACAACAGTTTGATGTAACAATGGAGTTTATTAATCTCACGTTTTTGCTGATAATGACGTCATTCCAAAGAATGCTTCCTGTAATCCTGCTTTCTGCACCTATGGAAACGTTATTCCCTATCACTGCATTCTTTATAATGACCTTTGCCCCTATTGTAGTGTTATCCCCTATATACGCTGGCCCTATAATATTAGAATCAGGATGGATTTTAACATTTTTACCAAAACTAATATTGTTACTGTTAAAGTCGCAATCAACCATCCTGCATTTCCCTTCCATTATGTCCTTATGGGTTTGTATATATTTTTCAATGGTACCTATATCCATCCAATAACTACCGCTTTGATAAACCCCTATTTTTTTAGCTTGCTCTAGTATTTTAGGGAATATTTCTCTTTCAATAGATACTGCCCGATCAGCAGCAATCTCTTTTAAGATTGCAGGCTCAAATATATAAATACCTGCATTGATTGATTTCGAAAATGTTTCCCCAGGTTTTGGCTTTTCTTTAAAAGAAAGCGCATATCCGCTAGTATCATATTCAATAACGCCATACATTGACGGATTTTGAACTTCAGTTACAGCTATAGTGGCAAGTGCTTGTTTAGATTTGTGAAAATCAATCATTTTACTTAAATCTATATCGCTTAATATATCTGCATTAAATACAACAAAAGCTTCATTAAAGTGAGCTTCCGACTTTTTAATCGCACCTCCGGTACCCATTGGACTATCTTCTACTATATAATCGATTTTCAAGTTAAGGTTGTTCCCATTTCCGAAGTACTCTTTTATGTACTCAGACTGATAACAAGTGCTTATAACGACTTCTGATATACCACACTTTTTAAGGTTAAGCATGGTCCTTTCTAGTAAGGGTTTATTCATAATAGGAACCATAGGTTTGGGAAGCTTATCCGTTAAAGGTTGCAGCCTAGTACCCATGCCTCCGGCAAGAAATAATGCTTTCATATTTTACCTCCTTATTTTTCACACTGGTTTATATAATTAATGGTTGGCAACTCTAAATAAGGGTTCCGCCCTAAAAGTTCTTAAACTTCTTGCCTTTTCCATTTTTTTACTCCTACTTCATCTTACATTAATTTTAATTATTTTTCAACTTATTTTTCTAATTATTTTGTTAATGATTTTTTTAATAATTTTCCAAACATTCTATTGCTTGCTTTCCATATTCGAAACGATTCCATGTTAAGGAAGGCAACCCCTTAAGAAAAAATTCCCTCAGAACATTAGTCTGAGGGCAAATTACAATAACTTTCAATTTTCAGTTCTTTTATATATGCTTACATTATGATGATGCGACTGGTTTTCTCTTCTTGGTTTCGGCATCTTCCAAATTACTTGTCAGTGCTCTGATTTTGAGGCTTGATTTAATTTTGCTGAAAAGTCCAAGGAAAATAGCAATAGCAGCACCAAAAGCTGCAGATACAAGTATGACCACTGACTGGGAAAGTTCATAATTTACCCAGAAGAGTTTAATAGTTACGACCTCGGAATTCAGTGCTGCAAAGACAACCACGATTATGGAAAAAATCAATGAAATAACAAACCAAATTTGCATTTTTTCTACACCCTTTCATATTTTTGTTACCATCAGCAGAAGTTACTTAATAATTCGTATAATCAACAGTAGTACTATCGCCCCTATAGTAGCCATGATAATTTCACCGATAGTTCCATAGATACTTAAATTTAAAACATTAAACAAATATCCACCTATGTAAGATCCTATTACACCGACAACCAGATCACCAATAAGACCGAATCCTCTACCTCCAACAAGTTTACCAGCTAACCATCCAGCAATAAGTCCAATTACTAAAAACCAAAACATAATCTTCCCCCCCTAATTAATGACTCTTCATTTACTGTCAAGACTTACATGTTCCTTATTATGACTTCTTAGAATAATAAATAATTTAACAATTCCCCAAGCAATCACAGCATAAACAATCATAGCGATAATCGTGCTAGGCTCTAAAACCGCTTTTGTCTCAATACCTTGTGTTGTCGCAGATCTAAAAATAGCTGTAAATGGAAGCAAAAATACCTGCGTAATTGAATAAATAAAAGATACAAAACCGCTATTTGGATTAGCACCTAAAAGCTTAAACACTAAGCGAAAAGCAAACATAATCTCTAAAAAGCCCAAAATATAATAGACTACTCTTCTTGCAGTAAAACTTTCTTCATTGGTTTTTATAATAATGGCATCATTCATTTTTCATTCCTCCTTAAACATTTATTTATCCAAATTTTCAGAAAACGAAACACCTTACACAGTAGATCAATAGTTGCTTATGAATGAAATACTGATTCTAAATTTGCTCAAGATAGAATTTATATTCAGTAACTTTTTGCACATAATTATCAAGATGATAAGCGTCAGTATCTTTCATGAGATTTTCGCAACCGTCAATCCCTCTTTGTTTGGACAATAACATTAGATCAAAAACAATTTCATCAGGAAATCCTTGTTCACTCCAATAATCCCTAAGATAAGCCAACTTTTCAATCTCTGCTCTAATATTACCAGTTTGGAAATCGTTGACGCCTTCTATTTGGAAAACGGATAAACCTAATTCATAAGACAAATCGTTTTCTTCACAAATTTTCCAAATATCAAGCTGAGTGTTTTCTGGAATAGATATCTTATAAATAGGTACTTCATAATCAATTGTGGAGATTCCCGTTGCCTTTTGGACGGCGAGAGGGCAAAGCAATATTAGGAAAACAATTAGGATGATAAATTTATATCGTATTAATCCTAAAGTATCATTCATTATTTAATGCCTCCACTATGTATAAATTTGAAGAGATATCTTTCGTAAATATTATTTGATTATTCTTAATATTTTTCCTATTAAATACATTATATAGCAATAATAATCATTTGTATGCATATTATTCATATTATTATTACATTTTATCTTATGATAATGTTTTGAATTTATTTTGTAATAATTGTTTATATAATACTTCCAGTAATTATCTTTACTTTAACATAAAACCACCTTCCAAAACAAGGAAGGTGGTCGAGTTTTTGCAGCTATTCTGTATCAATTCTCAATTGGCCAATGGAGTATATTTTTCTCTTTCCTTCCTTTGGCAAGGACTCGGTAATCTTTAGAATATCTTTTTCTTCAAGACTTTCCAGATGCTCTATAAACACTGAAAGCCTTTCATATTCAGCAAGCGAAAATAATACTGCATCCGGTTGGTTGTTTTTCAAAACAAAAACCTTACCACAGCTTTCTGCCTTTTCTCTGCAGGCTTTATAATTTTTTATCATTTCAGAGTTTGAGACAATCGCATTTGTCGAAATAATCATTTGAAAGATACCTTCCTTTTTCTTAGATATAAATATAGTTTACATTAATAGAAACAATTTGTCTATAAATGTTTCAGATAATTATCCTTATATTTTGAGATTGTGTTTATCGCTTTAGAAAGAAAAAGTGGCTTGATTTTACGGATTTTAGTTGTTTGAAAATCCCTCTTCTTGCCTTCAGCATAATTCTTATTTTTTTCATATTAAGATTTTTCAAAGGATGATATAATTATTGTGTATTCATATCCTAATTAAGTAAGAGGTTAAAATATGAGAGCTATCATAGATCGGACTTTAGGTGCTGCGGGAAAGTACACTGCTTGGGATTTTGCATTTTTGAAAATCTCCCTTGTTTGTTTAGGTATTCTCCTTGGAGCTTACTTCGCGAAGTTTTTCTTAAGCTATACTACTTTTCTATGGGTAGTTTTTATTGCTTCCTATCTTTGGATTATGTATAGAACCTTTTTCAAGCATATGAATTGAACACAGAATCGATTAGACTATTTTCATAAACCAATGACAAGGCCACGATAGACTTATTCTACCGTGGCCTTTTGTCATGTACAGAATGCATTTTAAAGCACAAACCCAACAATCGCCTCAATCACTTCTTCAGCCACATGACCCGGTGTCTGATACTCTTCCGGTTTGCTTAGCCCTGGACCCGTACCCGCCATCATAAGGTGGTTTAGAGATGGAAAACTCTTGAAGATGACACCATTCTTTCCGTCCAGCGCTGCCTTCCAAATGCCGAAATCTTGCATTGTCACCTGATAATCTCGCTCGCCTTGCAGTATAAGCATTTTTATTTCCAGAGTCTTAGCAATCTCAGCTGGCTGATATCCTTGTAAATCCAACCAATACTCAGCAGGAACACCCATCAACTCTGAAGCAGGGGTATCTGGATCTAGTGAGAGATCTTTTACCTTAAGCGCTAGCCTCTCAGCCTCAGCAAGATTAGCTTTTTCACTGTCGCTGATTGTTCCATCCAATTCAGCTATATAAGTCATCTGCTCAACGATTAAATCCTCCAAAGGTCTTGCAGCACCTGCCATAATAATAAGACCAGCTATATCCTTGGTCTGAATACCGATTCTCGGCACCAACATACCTCCCAGACTGTGCCCTAGGACAAAAATATGGTTTGAATCCACCTTCTCACTACCCTTTAAAAACGCTACCCCAAGTAATGCATCTTCAATCGTTTCTTCCTGAACCGTCAATCCCTCCGCTTCAGAAATAATTTTCTGACCATGCACCAGCGTCCTTTTATCATAACGCAGTACGCCGATTCCACGAGATGCCAAACCCAATGCCAAATCCTTAAATGGTTTGTTCGGACCCATGGTTTCATCCCGGTCATTGGGACCAGAACCATGTACAAGAACGACCATTGGCCAGGGTCCATCTCCTGAAGGGAAAGTGAGAGTGCCGGGCAATGCCCATTCACCCTCACCAATAACAATCTCTTCTTCGATTACTTTGTCCATATCCGCATATGCAGGTACCTCATACCTCGCAGCGCTTGCGCTCTCAGCAGGCTGGAAAAATAGTCCCGAAATGCGTTTATCTGAATTGAAAACCATACGAATGTTCAGCGGAGATTTTTCAAATTGCGTCGTGACGATAATAACATCATACCCGTCTGTAACCTCCTGTTTGCGGCTAAGTTCATCTTGATATGCGCCAACCTGATCCTTCAACTGCCCCCAAATTTCACCAAGTTTATCCTGTGGAAGTGCTTTCAGCATGTCTGCATCAAAATACTCTGATGCAGACTCAAAATCTTCTTTAACCAACAATGCAATAAAATCAGAAGCCAAGGCATTGATGTCTCCCTTAAGTGGCTGAAGCGTCTGTGGCTCTTCCTTTTTGGCACAGCCTAAAAGAACCAGAACTAAAACGAAAAATAAGATTAATATTTTTTTAAGCCTATACATGATCCCACAACCTTTCAACACTTATTTTCCTCTAATGAACGCCCATTTTCCGAAAGGATTGTTTTTAGTATTCCTAATGGATTTATGATACTACTGCAAAAACCCCTTAAAAAAACCCATTTTTAGAAGGTAATTTACCTCTCGATATTGAATTAACAAGTATGAATAAGATAATTGATGAACGAGAGAGATAAATTAATTATTTGGGGTGATAGCAGATGTTTCGTGAAAATAAAGAACATTTACAAGAAGACTTATTTAACAATCTTTATACCATGGACTCAAGACTCGCTCAAAAACTTCAGAAATCTTGGGCCGCACTCTTCTATGAGCATGTTTTTTGCAAAATTGATGAAAGCTTATTTGCTCCTTTATACTGTAATGACAATGGGCGTCCTAACTTTCCGATTAATATTCTAATGGGTCTTGATTTAATCAAAGAAATCCGAGATTACACCGATGATGTTCTTCTTGATGAATACGCATATAACTTACAAATTTCCTATGCATTAGGCCTTCGTACTTTGGGTGA
>JUEF01000087.1 GCA_000802045.1 Peptococcaceae bacterium BICA1-8 | reverse complement strand
TCTCAATTTTTTACTCATTATTTCTCCTCCTTATTTGGGTATGTAATATCTGTACATAGAACTTGCGATGCTTCCATATCATTGCTTGGGAAAAAACAAAGTATTTTCAAAGGTTTATTTGTAGTATTAAGGATCATATGTTTTTCCTGTTTAGGTATTAAAACTAGATCATTAGGGGAAATTTTTTCTACGTTTCCATCAAACCATACTTCCCCTTCTCCCTCTAGCACATAAATGGTTTCTTCTATATCCAAATGTATGTGAGGACTACGGGGTTCAGTTGAACTAACAGGATTTACCTCCACCAATCTACAGGTTACACCCTGAGAATCTAAAACTTGGGCAGAAGCCAGTTCTGCAATTTTGCGATTCTGAGCTTCTTTATATTGAATTTGGTTTAAATTTATTTTTTTCATCTAGATCATTTCCATTTCCTTAAGTGTTTCCTGAACTGATGCAACAACATGGTCTGAAACTTTTTCTAAAAATATCTCAGCATTCTCTGGTGTGCAAATTTCTAGATCTCCATACCAGCCTGTTGGGTACATAATTCTGATATCAGGGATTATCGGATAAGCCTCCCGGCGTCTTCTCAATGCATCCATCTTTTTTGCTCTGTCTTTAGGAGAAGGATTAGTGGCTCTTTCTAAATGGACTAATTCAGGGCGATAACCTTGTACAGGAAGAACCTCTAATGCACCACCATGGTTTAGCCCCACATCACTATAGAGTTTTTCAGCAATATAGCAGGCCTGGGATATTATAAATATTACGTTAGGGTACTCTACCTGTAATCTGGCACAGATAGTATTAATTGCCCCAGTATTGCCCTCATGCCAGTTAACAACAACAATTTTATTGGCATTATGTTTAATTAGGCTGTCACATATATCCTTAAAAACCTGCATAAACGTTTCCTGGGAAAAAGTGATTGAGCCTGCAAAACTCATATGAAAAGGTGTTACTCCCACATGAGGAAATGGTACAAGCAACCCTCCCATCTTGGCGGCAACTCTTTCAGCAATTGCTTCAATGGCATAGTAGTCAGTTCCTAATGGTAAATGGGGACCATGCTGTTCAACACTACCTGTGGGGATAATTACTAATCCATGTTCATTTAGTTCTTTTTCTACTTCTGGCTGGGTTAATTCCAACATTCTATTACTCTTTTTCATTTATTTCACCCCCTTTGATATTCAAAAGCTTATAATACAATATATCATATATCATATATTCAACAAAATTCTTGTACTTCCTTTTTTTTTATAACTTTATAATAAAAATTTATAAGGATCATACTACCAAAATATTTTAAGATTTAAAAAGCACAAACTTAGTTGCTCCAAAGCTAATAGGTTTTTCAGTTGCTAGTGATAAATCGGTAATTACCTTAGAAATCCTGCAGCGTGGTCCAAATAGGTGCTGCAGGTGGCGAAGATATTGCCCTGCTTTTTCAGGTGGATGTGATGCTTCAATTCAAGGGGATTTTTCGGTTGTTTTGGGAGAGGTTCTCTCGGTATTAGTTAGAGGTGGCGGATCTTTTGTCTGGCGAGGCACGGGTCTGGTATCTCCTCCAATATACTGGTTGCTGCAGATGACGGCGGTGGTTGTTCGGAAGATCAAAACGGTACAGACGCATCACTTCCTAGTATTCCTCCAAGGCACTGCAGGAGGCAGCGGCGGGTCATCTGTAATAAGCCCGGTTCACTGTCTGCTCTTGCTTGAGTTGGAAAGAGGCTGCCAGTGCTGGAACTCAACTGCATAATCTTATCGAAAAAAGCATTAGAAGGGATACCAATTCATTCTAATTATGGAGCTAATTCAAATGAATTGGTATTCCAATTAATGGCCAATAGAAGAAGGCAGCTAACAATGTTACGACAAAAGAAACGACTGTAAGCCAAACTCCTACCCAAATCATTTCTTTTACTGAATAAAACCCATATCCATAGGTAATAATTCCAGTTGGTGATTGAGTTGGTAAAAAAACCGCGTTACCAGCAAACAACGATATCATGCCAACCCAAATTGGATTGATACCAACCCCTTGTCCTAGATGTAGCACCAGAGGCATGAATGTTGCAACAACCGCCATCAAATTCATCATACCCAATCTAACTAAAACCGTTAAGGCAAAAATTACGATTGCTAAAACTAGAGGGGAGAAGTTCCCACTATAACTCAAAACCAATTGAGTGGCATCAGTAATAACATTCGTTTTTTGGAGCGCATCTGCGATAATCAAACCTGATCCAAATAAAAGCATTATTCCCCAATTCACTTCTTTTGAAGCATCTTCCCAACTCATAAGCCCTATTTTAGGGAGCATTAAAAGCAACGCTGCAATTAATTCAGCAGGGATTGAAGGTATATTTAAAATCCAAAGAGAAAGAAGGAAAAGAAATATAATCAATACTTTTTTTTCAGTTAACGAAAGGGAACCCATTTCCTTCAGTTCATTTTCTATATACACTGTTCCACCAGGGAAACTTTCCATCTCTGGAGGGTAGAGACGTGTCAATATGAAATATATTGACACTGTAATGATAAAGCTAACGGGAGCATTCGCTATTAGCCAATTCATATAGGTAAAAGAATAGTCCCCTATTTGATGGAACAAACCAACAGCTAAAATTGTTGTAGAAGAACCATACATAGAACTAGTTCCAGTAATCAGAGAAAGATAAGCTAAAGCAATCATGATTGATTTTCCAATATTGCTAGGGGCTGAAAGTTTAAATGCCGAAAACATGCCCACAACCATAGATAGCATTAACATGGTCCTACCCATAATGGCCGGGACAATAAATGTAAGTATATACATGTTGATGATAACTAGGAATAAAAAGGCACGAACATTTCCTTTAGCTAGTTTTAAAATATTAAAGGCTATACGACGTGCAAGGCCTGATTTTTTGATGGCAGCAATAAAGATAAATAACCCCATTAATCTCCATAAAATAGTACTTCCCAATTGAGCGACTGCTTCATCATAGGAAAGAACATTTAACAGGGGCATTAGTACAATTATAGCAATTGAAACTATAGTAGGATCAAGGGCACCTGTAGCCCATAGAGTAGTTGCTGCGAGTAATATTGCCATTACTCGATATTGAGCGGGATCCCCGCCAGTTAACCAAGGCAAGACAATGCCAAGCAAAATAAATACCACAGCAATACCAAGCCCAATCGGGCTTTTTATCTTATCATCATTTATACCAGAATTATCTTTCGCAATATTAGTTGCCATATATCCAGTCTCCACCTCAAGCTTCCTATTAAATGACAAGTTCTAACTCAACTTCCACTTACGAAAGTTGAGTTAGACACATATTCAAAAGGCTTACCCCAACTTTTATGAAACACCTATCTCTTTCATCTTCTTTTAAATAGTTAAAGACTTTATTTCGCTTTCTTTTGCCAAAAGCTTTTATTATTTGAAATTTTACCGTATCCCAATAAATCATCTAATTTGACCCACATTTTATTTAGAAAAGGTAGATTTAAGGAACTCCAATATGGGATTTCATGAATCAATCCAGAAGGTTTATTAAAGGGGCAAACGGTAATACATAAACCACAATTTGTTCCTGAAGTTGCCCAGTAGGCACGGCATTTATCATGCTTCAAATTCCATTGATAAACACCTGGACTGCTGTAATCACCTTGTGGTGTAAAGGAAGGCCCGTCCATGGGTATTGCTTTAGGCGGACATGTCTCTGCACATTTTTTACAGGCGAGACAAAACTCCCTTGCTCCAAAAGTAATCGGCTGATCAGAAAGCACTGGTAAATCTGTAATAACCTTAGAGATCCGGGCGCGAGGTCCGTACCATGGAGTAATTAGTTTTGCATTACGACCAAGTTCACCCAAACCAGCATCTACTGCCAAAGGAATATTCAAAGCAGTATCATTAGAACTGGCAATAGCATTGTAGCCTAGTGAACGAATACATTCAGCTAAACTAATTGCACTAAAAGCAATCTTGGAATATGCCAATCTAGTGGAGGCCATTTCTGTCAAAGTTGGTCCGGTTTTCATACCATCATAATCCATCTCATGAATCAGGACAATGGCATATTTCATCTCCTTGGGAATGACACGGGTACCATCAGGCATTTTAGCCGGAATATCAATGTTTTCAAATCCTGGCTCATCCGAAAATTTAATTGGATAAGAGGCTTTGGTTTCACTATCATACCAACTAGAATATACCCATTTACGATCCAATTTTGCAATCCCTACTTGATCAGCTCCGTAGAAACGAGCAGCACCTTTTATGGTTTTGGTCATTTCTTCCGGACTTGCTTCCCATTTAACTCCCTTTTCGAAAGGTCCAAAAGTGAGTGGTGACCATGAGTTACCTCCCCGATCTGGATCATGCATAGGGAAATCAGTAACACTGAAAATACTGGCAGCACCAACGTAGTAAGCCCAATCACGAATAGAAAATCCTTCTTTGCCTTCAGCTACATATTTACGGCGGTTGGCAGGATACTTCTTATTTAATGGCTGATATTCCGGATTCCATTTCACCTGTAAAGCCATATTCTTCTCTTGGGGAAATCTCTTGTAATTTTCTTGTACATCATAAAGTTCCGCCGCAGTCTTATTAACCTTTCTAACTGCTTTTAGAAAGCCATACCTTGTAGACATCATTTTCACCTCTGTCACTTTACCTTAAGGATTTCTAGAGTAAGCTTTAAAAGAGGAGGCAACAAGCCCCAAGGCCAACTAGTTATCCGTAATTGAATCAATAGGATAGTACTCTAACCGAGGAATAACTTTACCAACCACCCCTGAAAGAAGTTAATTTGAAGAACATAACTGAAAAGAATATAAATACTTACTTCGGTCGCTAATGTTACAAGTAATGAAATATACCATTTCATCTTTGTAATAAAGACAAAAAAAACCAAGACAAACAAGAAGATAGCTGGCAAGATACCAATTAATAAGGTCATTACTAAATAACCTACAATCATCAAAATCGCAGACAATTCAGAGCCACCCTCAACTTTTTGAATCTTAACATTTTCAGTTTTTTCCGGACCGTTGGTAGAACTATTGCTTTTTCCTCCAGTTAGGAGTTCAGCTGCGTCTACATTTAAGTTAACATCCTTTTTAAAATTCATAAAATACATTTGCAGAAGCATAATTAGTGCCGAGACAACAAAAACGGGTACTGGCACCAATCGTGCTTTATAGCTGTAATCAAAGGATAAAAAAGTCATAGCAAGAAAGAAAAACAGGAATAGAAAAGCTACTAAATTTTCTTGTGCGCGTCTACTCATCAACTAACCCCCCAAAGCTGCTTTACGTTTGGCCAATTTTTTGCGCGCAAACGGATAAATTACAGATAAAATAATTAAAACTGCGAATACACTGGTTAAAGGTCTTTCCATAAGGAAATTGTTTCCATATAGTGTGAGTGAAATCTGCATATACCTTTCGATCATCAACCCTAGCACCAAACCAATAACCATATCAGCCCGCGAATATTTGTATTTATCCATGTAATATCCAATAATACCAAAGACAATAGCAACCACAACATCAAGCATGCTCTTATTCATAGCATAAGACCCTGCAACACAAACCGCCAGTATAATAGGAATTAGAAAATTACCGGGCAGGGCTGTCATTCTAACTAAATATGGCGACATCATTAAGCCAAACCCTGTGGAGAAAATATTGGTTAATACAATCAACCAAACTAAGTTGAAGACTAAAGGCAGATTATACTCCAACATTTCACGGCCTGGTTGAATCCCCAACATAACAAATGCAGCTAATAAAATAACCGCAACTTCTGATCCAGGTATACCAAAGGCCAAGGTAGGAATAAGGTGTCCACCTTCGCTGGAAGCATTAGTCGCTTCAGGAGCAATAACACCTTCTACAGCTCCTTTACCAAATCTCTCAGGTGTCTTGGAAGTCTGTACTGCAACACCATAGGCAGCAATCGAGGAAACACTGGCACCGACACCAGGTAAAGCACCAATAAATACTCCTAGAAAACTTGACTGCAACACTACACGCCAATGCCTAAAAGCATCTTTAATTCCCTCAATAAGCCCACTTTTCGAATTAGCCAGACTTTGATCTCTTTCGACAATTGAACCACCTTTAACATATAACTTAATCATCTGGGAAATAGCAAATAGCCCCATGATCGCTACTGGAACATCAAAACCATCTATCATTTCAGCGAAACCAAAAGTATATCTAGCCGTTCCAGTAACAGGATCCATTCCAATGAACGAGATAGCTAAACCGAAACCTGCTGCAACCAAACCTTTAAGAACTGATCCATCACTGAAAATCGCTATAATAGTTAGCCCCCATATTGCCATCATAAAGTATTCCGGGGGGGTTAGAGCCATCATAACCATTTTCATGAGAGGCAAACTTACAGTTAAAACAATTGCTCCAATAATTCCTCCAAGCAAAGAAGCCGTTGCTCCGGCAGCCAATGCTCTTACACCTTCACCCCTCTGGGTCATAGGGAAACCATCAAAACAAACAACAACACTTTTGGAAGCACCGGGGACATTAAAGAGAATACTAGTAATCGAACTACCAAAGATCGTCCCTGTATGGGCTCCAATTAATAGGGCAAATGCTTCAGGTGGGTTCATACCGAAGGTAAAAGGCAGTAATAAGGCCATAGCAACAATCCCGCCTAAACCTGGGAGAAATCCAATAAGCAAACCAAAAGCTATGCCCAAGAACATAAATGTTAAACTAGATACACTAAATATGAGTAATAGTCCTTGTAAGGATGCTTCTAACAATCTAAACTCTCCTTTCGAGTTTTGGTTAACAGTTGAATAATTGTTAATATGATGGGCAGGTACTAGAAACCCACCCATCATTTTAGTAAAAATTATTTATTTAACACTTGCGGTAGCTTTATCAAAAGTAGGTTTTAAATTTTTAGCCGATTCCACAACTTGAGGAATTAGTTTTTCCAGTTCCTCACCAGGCAAATATGCGGGATTTCCGCCAATTGCTTTCATCTTCTCAATAACTTCAGGGTTAGTTAATACTTTATCTAAAATCTCACGCCATGCATCTGTAGCTTCTTTACTCATGCCGGGAGGTCCCCACATAGACTCATAAAGATTATGAATAGTTACGATGTCATTGATTGCCTTCTTGCCAGGGCCATCACCTACTACCTCAACAACTGTCGGAATATCTTGATATCCTTCCCAGTCAACCCGTTCATCATTAAGGATCATGATAGGAACTGTCTTTCCTTCCTTAACCAAAGGATGTGATCTGTTATAAGCAGCAAACAAACCATCTACAGTACCTTGAACCTGAGACAATTGGATTTCTCCTTCAGAGTCAAATCCTGAAACAACTTTAAAATCGACATCAAGTGAATCTAAAATAGTAGTTGCTGTGTAAAAATCATCATCCAAACCCTGAGACGGGAATATAAATGGACGATCTAGGTTCTTCATATCCTCTGCATTTTTCATGCCGGATTTCACACCTACGGTAAAAAGTATAGGTCTATTTGCAACGCGTGCCAAATAAGTTGACTTTGTTGGATCCCACTCCACACCATCAGCACCTGCAACATAAGAAAGGATGTGTGTTGGAGCACTTGCCAACGTAATGGTTTCCCCTGTAGGCTCCATGCTCCATATTTCATTCATGCCTAGAACACCGCCGCCGCCTTTTTTATCTTCTACTATAACATTCTTAGCACCGGAAGCTTCTTTAATATAAGGGGCAAGAGTACGAGTCATGGTGTCATGTGCACCACCTGGGGAATAAGGAACTAGAATTGTAAGATTCTTACCTTCAAAATAAGGTTTTTCGGATTTTTCAACAGATTTGTCAGCTTCTTTTGGTGTAGCAGATTTGTCAGCCTCATTTGGTGCACTACTGCAGCCGGCGACTAAAACGAGTGTCGCTATTAATACTAAACCAAGCGCCTTAACTAATTTTGATTTTCTACTCAATTTTTCTTCCTCCTTTTTTTTAACAATCAATTTATGTAGTCTAACCTTTTTCCCTACTAGTTGCTCACCTCCTTAAAAAAGACTAAACCACTAATTTTATATTCAATATCAAATATTAAAAATCTAATTTCGAATATAAAATATATACTTTTACCCACATCCAAATGGTGGTAATAATATCACATAATCATTCTTCTTAAGTATATAATCCATCTCTACTTCTTTACCGTTTACAACTATACATATATAAGGCAGTCTTGTTTTCCCATCAAAGATTAAGTGTTTAAAATCTTCTCCATATCTATCTATCAGGAGAAAAAGCAGCTCTCGTATTGTGAGCCCTTCATCTACCTCAATAGAAATGATATTGATACCCTTTTCAAAGATGGATGGTCCTACATACTTAACACTAACCTGCAATTTGTCACCCCCGCACAAAGTCTAGTGCGTCCAAAGGACAAACCTGGGCACAAATCGGTTCTTTCCCTTTACATAAGTCACATTTAATCGGAGGATATCCCACATTTTTATAAATTCCATTAAATTTACATGCACTTACACACAAATACTCCCCAGAGCAAGTATCACATTTGCTTTGATCAATAACTATAACCTGTCTATCATTAACATAGATTGCATTTTGAGGACAAGCCTTAAGGCAATACTGCTGTTTGCACTGCAAGCAGTAATTAATTTTTATATTATAGTTTTCAATGAAGTTGGAATTAATCCTTATCGCTGATTTTTCTAAGTTATATTGCCCATAACTTTCCATAGAGCACATTAAACTGCAAAGATGGCAGCTAGCGCATTTTTTGGTATTCGCCTTCAGAACAGGTTTCATAAGACAATCCCTCCGATACCCAATCTCTCAAGGGTTTTCTGTGTCGGAATACCTTCAGCATCCCATCCTCTTGCTCGATAGTACTCCTCGCGCATTACAAGAAAACCATCCCAAGAGATTAATTTTCCATCAGCATTTCCTTTTTTCATTGGTTCCTTATAAAACCGTTGCGGCAACACATCATCTCTGGCTGTTAATCCACACTTCAAATTAAACACTCTAGCTAAAGTAAAGGCCCTTTCAGAAACTCGTATAGCCTCATCTTTATCAAATTCCATGCCTGTGATTAGCGTAATATACTCAGCATAGTCCTTTATTTTCATTTTATAGCGAGGAGGTACAAAGTCACAAATAATCAGGGAATGATAAAAAGCTCGAATATCTTCTTGTTCCTTCATAAATTCACCTTTACCTTGGTAAGCAAAGCGGAATTCTTCATTCTCCTGTTCTTTTCTTGTAGGTCTCGCTCTTCTATGGCAGCCTCCCCGGTCAGCAACAGCATAACCCAATGCATAACCTGTAGAACCCCTAGGGTCATAACCGGGAAGCTCCATCCCTTTAACATGAATAGCTTTACCACTATCTAAACCTAATTCTTCCGCTAATTTTTTAACACCCAAAGCCATATATTTACCAAAATCCCTAATATAAGCTATATCTTGCATAGCCCTTTCCACATTTTTACTGGAGCCCCATTTCAACTCATAGCCTACATCATTTTTAGAAAGCTTCCCATCTTCCAAAGCTTCAACTACATAGGCTACGACATTCCCAGCTGAAACAGTATCTATACCTAAGTCATCACACAGCCAGTTGAAATATAGGGTTTCTGAAGGTCCTACTTCAAGATTGGTACCTATTACAGATATTGTTTCATATTCTGGTCCACCTACCCGATGTTGTTGATTATTAAAATCAACTGTAGCTGCTTTACCACAAGGCATAGAACAACCTAAACAACCTAAATCCCTGGAAATATAATTTTCTCTAAAATAATCCCTATTCATGTTAGTTTCATATGCTTCAGTAATGCCTTCAGTAAAGTTTTTTACCGACACAATGCCAAAATGTTGTGTAAGATCCAAGGTACTCATTGTGCCATACTTTATCCTAAATTTAACACCTGGGTCTTGATGGAACTTCTTTATAATTTCTAGTGTTTTAGCATAGTGGGCTTTACTATCATAAAGAGGAACTTCTTGGTTACCAAAAACAACTAGTCCCTTAAGATTTTTGGAGCCTAAAACCGCACCAACTCCACCCCTTCCGGCCTGGTGGTAAAAGTCAGCATGAACAACAGCATATGGTACTAAGTTTTCCCCTCCCGGTCCAATGACTGCTACTGAATATTTTGTTCCATATTTTTCACGTAATAGTTTTTCCGAGTCAAAACAACCTTTTCCCCAAAGCTCACTTGCATCATGTAAAGTAGCTTTATCATTTGTGATTTCTAGAAATACCGGCTTTTCACTTTTGCCCTTAATGATTATTCCATCATAGCCACTTAGTTTTATGTTATGGCCTAAACTACCACCAATAGTGCTGTCTAAATAACCACCAGTCAGGGGAGATCTGGTAGAAAAAATAGCCTTTCCTACACCAGGTGTAGTTGTTCCAGTTACCGGCCCCACTGATAAAATTATCTGGTTTTCTTCACTTAAGGGCTCACAATTATAAAGCTTTGCATCAAGCAAAAATTTAGCATTAAAAGCCTTGCCTCCCAAAAATTTTCCATAATAACTCTCGGGAAATTCAAAAATACATATTTTTCCGTTACTAAGATCAATCTCCAAATATTTTTTTCTTACACCAAATTCCCAACCCATCGACTTTATCACCCTCTTGCTTTATTATAGTAATACTCATCATAAAATGCTGAAAAGTCAGGTTTCATACTGATCTGGCCCAATTTTTGCATAACCTTAATAACCTCGTTTATCCCCGATTCATTAATCAATCCTTTTTCGTTGAAAATCTTTTTGTCCATGTACCTCACATAGGCAGCCTCAACTACCTCCATAGATAGATCCAACTTTTGCCTTAATATTTCTACCGCAGCAAAATGGTTTTGGGTATCATAAAACCAATCTACAGCCTCAATATAGCCAGAAATAAAACTAACTAGAATATCTTCATTTTTTTCAGCCCAGTTTTTTTTCACAGCGGCAATACGTCCTTGATAGTTCGGAATGCAGTCAAGGTTGCTTCCCAACGAATTAAAGCCGATTAATTCAGCCTCTATATCAGAAGGGGCATCAAGAAAAGTCCCTTCGATTTGTCCTGTTTTCAGTGCATTAAATCTTTTACCACTGCCGCCTAACTCCACAAATTCGCATTCTGATGCTGAAACATTATTAAACTCTAATAATGTTTTTAATAATAATGCATATCCGGAGTTTTTCCCGTCAACACCAATCTTTTTTCCTTTAAGTTGCGTATAAGATTTGAACTCAGGGCTTGTGACCAAATTATAAAAAGGAAGTGATACTCCAAAGCACATAAATAAATCAGAGTTATTATTAACCACTCGTTTAATAATATGATCAGCTGCAGCAAATCCTAAATTGTAAACCCCATTCTCCATATCCTCCAATTGAGTTTTTGAAGAGTTTGTTAAGGTTACTTCAACTTCTAATCCATGTTTGGAAAATATATCCTGCTCCAAACCAATATAAATCGGCCAATTACTAGCTGAATCGGAAATAATTGCTGTTCTTATCTTATTCATTTCATCTCTCCTCTTAAAGCAAAACACAACTATACAACTTGGAACATAGAAAATATTATATATGATATATCGTATATTCTATTTTTTTGAATTAAATCCTTCTAGATAATTAAATTCTTTATTTGAATATAAATAATTATTTGAATATTTACCACAGTAAAAATAGTTGAGCAAACGGGGGCATTGCCCCCGTTTGCTCAAGATATAGGGGGAGGTATTAATAACGTATATTTTAGGCATTTTTGGCAAGTTTTTCTGGGTATTCACTTTTATACCAATCCTCAATCTTCTGAATTAAATCTTCAATACTACCGGTAACAGTTACTCCAGCTTCAGCAAGTCTTTGAAGTTTAGCACCAGCAGTGCCAACTCCCTTTTCAATAATGGCACCTGCGTGTCCCATTTTTCTTCCCGGTGGTGAGTATCTGCCAGCGATAAAGGCAAATACCTGCTTACCATAGTCAATTGACTGTAAATATTCTGCCGCATCCTCTTCACGGGAACCGCCTATTTCACCGATAAGTACTATCGCCTCGGTTTCC
>JUEF01000086.1 GCA_000802045.1 Peptococcaceae bacterium BICA1-8 | reverse complement strand
TATTTCAATTAGCTTCTCTTTTGTTGCTTCATCCAGTTGGGGGATTTTCCTGTTATTCTTTATGTTATTTTCAATAACTTGGAAATCATCCTGCAGTTCCGGAGCGTATTTTTGTACTAATTCCATTAATTGCTCTTGATTTACTCCTCTTGCTTTTACTGCCTTTTGGTGAAATTCGAACCCTCTCCTTCCTTTTGTGATCTCGTTACTGGTTGCTGTTTCTGCAAAGGATGGAATTACTAGGGTTACAGCTAAGGCTCCTACCATCAAAGCTGGTAAAATCTTTTTCATTTTCTAATCACACCTTTCTTTTATTTGTTTTCCTTACATTAGAAGAATATCAATATAATATGTCAGGAAAATGTCAGTAAATAAGCATTTCAGGGACGGTTCTTGACTTGCGCCAAAAAACAGTAAAATGAATTAAATTTTCAACTTCAAAAAGTTACAATACAGGAAAATTGGTCATTAGCCTTAAATAAATAGGGAGATTGTTGGCAAGATAAGTGGGTCACGGACAGTATCACCGAAAATATGAGGCAAGACAAGAACCGTCCCTTGTTTGCCCTATTAATATTAATCTTTACTCCTGCCTGTGCTAAACATTGAATACCATAAACCGCCTTCTTGGTTCCTCCTCTTAGCCATTCATTAATATCTGGAGGACCATCTAAGCTTACACCCATCGCAATTTTCATTGCTTTAATTCCCTTTGCTTTTTCTTCATCTATAAGGGTTCCATTAGTTTGCATTTGAAATGTAGCATCATATCCTTGCTGTTTTACATATTCACAAACTTTACATATTAAGTCGTAATTAAGTAATGGTTGCAATACTGGGATCGGCATACAGGTTAAAAGATAAGCTCATGCTTTGCAAACTTTAGGACATGTGATATTGTTAATTAATTGAATATTGGGGATGAGTTAATCGTTTCGTGAGAGATTCGATTTGAAAAGGGAAGTCAGGGAAAGCTGACGCGGTGCCCGCCACTGTACGAGGGAGTTTACTTACAAAGTTCACTGGAATTTACCCGGGAAGACGTAAGTAAATGAAGAACTTGAGCCAGGAGACCTGCTCGAACCAAACACTGAGGTAACCTACGGGATGTTAGGGAGGAGGTAGCCTGTTTATGATGTTTTTATCGGATACAGGATGATGATTGTTACCTTTCCGCTTGAGAAGGGCTTTTTTATGTCTGCGGCGATGGAGGATTGTGAAAAAATTAGAAATTGGGGAGATATATTATGAAAAGATTTTTCAAATTGTGTTTAGTGGCGTTGGCAGTACTGATTTTTTCTGCAGGTTGCGGGGCGGCAAAGGAATCTGAAGGGAAAAACTTTGCAGTGGTTATTGATCAAATGGGGAGAGAAGTTGTTGTTTCATCCGCTCCGAAAATGATCATTTCTCTTTCACCCAGTCATACTGAAACTGCTTTTGCTATTGGCTTAGGAAACAGCATAGTTGGAGTTACGGATAATTGCAATTACCCGGAGGAAGCCTTAAAAATAAATAAAGTAGGGGGATTTTCCAAACCCAATATTGAAGCGATACTTGCCTTAGATCCGGATTTAGTATTGGCAGGTAACATCCACGAAGAACAGATCCAGAAGCTGGAGGAGATGAAGATTCCTGTTTTGGTTCTTGCCCCGCAGTCAATAGAAGAAGTCTTTGAAGCCATGATTATGGTGGGGGAAGCTACAGGAAAAAGCAAGGAAGCAGACGCCGTAATATCCGGCATCAGGGATAAATTGAAAATAATCGAATCCAAGGTGGGTTCCATCCCTGAGGAAGATAGGGTCAGAGTCTATTATGAGGTATATTCAGATCCTCTGATGAGCGCCGGCGGGGGCTCTCTTATCGATGGAGCTATTTCCCTTGCCGGAGGAAAAAACATTTTTGCCGACGTAGCTGAAAGATACCCTAAGATCAGTCAGGAAGTATTGATAGAAAGAGATCCTCAGTTTATACTTTTCCCTAAAAGTCACGGGTCGGAAGTATTTGATCCGAATAAAATAGTGGTCAGACCCTTGTGGGATAAAATCACTGCTGTGAAAAAAAATAATCTTTTCGGAGTCTCTGCCGATACGATATCCCGGCCAGGTCCTCGTTTAATCGAGGCTGTAGAAAAATTAGCTGCTATTTTTTACCCGGAAATGTTCTGAGAGGCTAATGGATGATAGGAGCTGTAGAGGATTATGCCACACAAAGGGCAAGACCATAAAAAAATAGCCAAGATAAAAAGGGGAACTCTGCTAATATCATTAATTCTATTATTATTTGTGACAACATTTATGGCGGTAGTATTAGGAGCTGCTTCAATCCCTTTGAAATCAGCACTGGCCATACTGCTCCCACCCTTCACAGGTCTTGACGGCTTATTCAAGGGGGTAGAGATAACAGAAGTTCAACGAGGAATTATTTTGCAGCTGCGCCTACCCAGAGTTATGCAGGCTGCAATTGTCGGAGCTTCCTTAGCTGTGGCTGGAGCGGTTTTCCAGGGCCTTTTTCGTAACCCCATGGCTGATCCTTACGTTATTGGCGTTTCATCCGGTGCTGCCTTGGGAGCTGTGGTGGCAATGTTGACAGGAGGTACTCTGTTTTTTGCCGGTTTTACAGCAGTCCCGCTTTTTGCTTTTATCGGCGGGGTATTAACGATTACTTTGGTTTACTATATGTCCCGTGTTGGGAAAGTTGTGCCAGTTATGACCCTGCTATTGGCAGGAATCGCTGTCAGTGCTTTCCTTTCTGCTGTGGTATCCCTGCTCACATATTTTGCGGGAGAAAAATTAGACCAGGTCGTTTTTTGGATGATGGGAGGTGTAGGCGGAGCTAGCTGGGCTAGGGTAACGGCAATGTTACCCTATGTTATAGTTGGTTTTTGCTGTATCTATTATTATGCCAAAGAGTTAAACGTTTTGCTGTTAGGCGAAGAAACTGCGCGGCATTTAGGCGTTAATACTGAAAGGGTTAAAAAAATATTATTGGCAGCAGCTTCACTTCTTGTGGCTGCTGCTGTATCTACCAGTGGAATTATTGGATTCGTCGGTTTAGTAGTCCCTCACTTTATACGAATGCTAGTAGGCCCTGATCACCGCATTTTACTGCCGGCATCATCCCTACTTGGGGCAAACCTGCTTATAGCTGCTGACACGTTGGCCCGCAATATTATAGCTCCTGCAGAACTCCCGGTGGGGATTATAACAGCTATGGTCGGCGCTCCGATGTTTATTTATCTTTTAAAGAAAAGAAAAAAACTGCGCTACTTCAATACTCGCTAGTTAGGAGCATTCCTGTAATGGTCAAAAATCAACTTTGAAAAAAGGAAGACCTCACGTTACAATTTGAAAAGGACTGTTGGCCAACAGAATCCAATCAAAAACAACGGAGGTCATCCAATCGGAGTCGACATCGCCAGCGAACTTCATTATGCCAGAGCTTTCGACTGGCGGGGAGTGGAGCTAGGCAAAGTAAGACCATTGGTTGTACCGAAGGAGAGTCTTGTTCCCGAATGGAAATCATGTTATTACTCCAAGACTATCACAATAAAACCTCACAATACCATGCTGTCATGGAGGTCATCGATGGGTTGTGCAGGCAAATACCAGAAGTAGCAAAGCTGCTTGAAATTAAAGGTGTGGGTCTTGTTACAGTCGCTGGTTTTCTCTCTGAGGTGGGAGACATTAGACGCTTTAATTCTCCAAAGCAGATCCAAAAACTAGCAGGCTTGGCCTTGCGAGAAAGCAGCTCGGGCAAGCACAAAGGACAGACGACGATCAGCAAACGGGGGCGAGCGCGACTAAGGGCAATTCTATTTCAAGCGGTGATGCCGCTAGTCGCTAAAAACACAGAGTTTGCAGAGATACACAACTATTACACAACGAGGATCAAGAATCCTCTAAAGAAGAAACAGTCGCTAATCGCCTTAAGCTGTAAACTAATTCGGGTATTCTATGCGATATTAACAAAAGGCATAGACTACGACCCGCAAAAGCTAATTAATGACATTCATCGCCCCGTTGAGTATTTAGCAGCGTAACAGGAAACGTAGCAGGAAACGTAGCAGCAAGCGCAAAAACAAAACTGTTCTATTGGTAAGCGTCACCACAGAATGGCAACAAATCATAGTAACCCTAGCAAAACAAAAGAGCTGGTAGTCAGTCGAAGATTACACCATTAGAGCAAAGACTCGGTTTAGGAGCATAACTGACACCCAATCATGGATAGGTGGAACGAAGGAATTAGGGCAGATTTATCATCTTGACCCTGTTAGACATGGGAGGTTTACCACCGTGAGTAAATGGGTTTACAACGGCCAACATACAAAAAAACAGCAGACGTTGGCTTTGCCATACTTATTTTCTCTGAATTTTGCATTCTATGCGAGTTCTATCCATAGTGAGCTTTTTTGCTAAGTTAGGCATTCTATGAAAACAAGAGGAAATCAAAGAAAACAATAAGATATTATAGGGAGGTATAAATGAGTTTGAACTTAAGGGTTCATGGATTGAGCATTGGATATGATTCCTTACCGATCTTGGACGACATGAATTTTAACTTGCAGGGAGGGGAAATGGTCGCTCTTTTGGGACCTAACGGAGCCGGAAAATCCACTCTCCTGCGCTGCATTAGTAAAGCTTTAGAGCCTATCAAAGGAACTGTCTTTTTTAACGGACGGGAAGCCGGCAGTCTGAGTGCTGCGGAAATTGCACGCCAGCTAGCAGTGGTTCCTCAAGATACGGGTGTGGATTTTGATTTTACTGTGGAAGAAGTTATCCAGATGGGCAGATTTCCGTACGACAAAGGTTCCCGCAAAAACAAAACCAATAATGAGTCGATTGTTAATTCCGCTATGGAAATTACCGGCATATTCTCATTAAGGCACCGCTCTGCTGCAACTTTAAGTGGCGGGGAAAGGCAGCGCATGGTCTTTGCCAGGGCCCTCTGCCAGGAACCTGAGCTCCTTCTACTGGATGAACCTACGGCCAATTTAGATATTGGTTACCAGTGGGAACTGCTGGATATAGTGTTAAGGCTGAACCGGGAGAAAAGGGTAACTGTAATAGCGGCAATTCATGATTTAAACTTGGCCACATTGTTTTTCCGGCAGTTTATACTCTTAGCTGGAGGTAAAGTACTGGCGAGCGGCAGCGCTGAAGAAGTGCTGACAGAAGAGAACATTTTAGCTTCTTACGGCGTGCAGGCTTCCATTTTCCGTCATCCCCTTCATGGGCGTCTCCAAGTCAGTGTGGGCAAAGACAGCATGAGCTCAATGCAAAAAAAAGTAAGAGACGGAGAAAAAAGAGTCCACGTAATAGGCGGTGGACAAGAGGCTTTGTCGGTATTGGAAGCACTTTGGGAAAAGGGATATTCCTTATCGCTGGGGCCTGTAAGCAGGGAAGACAGCGGTTACCATTTTGCCCATTTTTTTGATATACCGGTTATCGAAAACCCGCCTTTTTCAAGCATCAGCGATGAAATGTGCAAAGAACATTTAAAACTTATGCAGGAGTCAAAGTGGATTGTTTTACCGCCTATTTCTTTTGGGGAAGAGAATCTTCGCAACCTAGAAACTATGGCAGAAGCTATGGCCCAAGGAATACCGGGGATTGTTTTTGGAGAACAAGCTGAAGAGAGAGATTTTACCGTTGGGAAGGCGGCAAGCTTTCTGGAACGACTCAAGGGACAAGGTGCTTTTTTTGTTAATGATTCCGAAGAGGCTCTTGCCTGCATGAAAAATAATGAAATACATAAAAAAACGGATTGATAGCATAGAATATAGGGAAAAGAGGGAGATAGCATTGAAAGAAAAGCTTTTTGTTTCTTGGAGCGGTGGCAAGGATTCTTACCTGTCTCTGCTGAAGGCAAAGGAAGAAGGATTAGATATCCAGTATTTACTTAATTTTATCGGGAATCAGGGTCGGAGTATGTCCCACGGTATTTCTGAAGAAAGTTTAAGACAGCAGGCCGATGCCCTCGGGATCCCTCTGATAACGGAGCAGGTATCCTGGGGAAACTATGAAGAGGGGTTTATGAGGTTAACAAGTAAGCTTAAGGAGAAAGGAATAACCGGAGGAATCTTCGGAGACATAAATATCGCTGAGCACCGGGAGTGGGTAGAAAAAATGTGTGACAAGCTAGGCTTGACTGCCTATCTCCCGTTATGGGACATAGCAGAAGAGGACGTGCTTGCAGAACTCATCAGACGAGGGGCCCGGCTGTTAATCGTTTCCCTAGACAAAAAAGCCCTTCCCCAAGAATGGCTGGGAAAGGAAATTAACCAAAATTTTTTATCAGTTTGTATGGAAGCTGGAGTCAGTCCCTGCGGCGAAAAAGGCGAGTACCACACCATGGCTATAGGTGGTCCCCTGTTCAGAACTTCTTTAGAGTTTGTTGATAAAGGCTGTTACGAACTCGATAATAAATATTTTTTAGAAATATAAGCTGTTTTGGAGTTCTGCAACAGTTGACCCGTAGGACTCCTGTTTCAAGGGCTTTCTGGCGTTTCAGGGGAAGCAAAGCTTTGAACCTGCTCTTGAAACTTCATATTTCGAATAAAAGCTTTGAAATTATAAATGATGCTTGAAAAAAGAGAGAACAACATATTAAATGTTGTTCTCATTCTATATCGCGAATAAGGGTAGCCGAAGTGCGTAAGCGGGTTTACCGGATCCTTACCTTCAACCAGCAACGTGTATCCGTCCGATTATGGATACACGTTACTAAACATATTAAAAAGCAGGGTATCTTTGATCCCAATAGGGACCATCGATTCTACGAAATCACCCCTACACCAATATCCCAACGACCCTGTTCGGCAAGACACCAGCGAATCCAATGCCACCGGAATGAAGCATTTCAGGGACGGTTCGTGACTTGCGCCAAAAAACAGTAAAATGAATTAAATTTTCAACTTCAAAAAGTTATAATACAGGAAAATTGGTCATTAGCCTTAAATAAATAGGGAGATTGTTGGCAAGATAAGTGGGTCACGGACAGTATCACCGAAAATATGAGGCAAGACAAGAACCGTCCCTGGTTTGCCTTGGTTTGCCTGTAAATTAGCAATATTTACAATCCTTTTTCTTCTGCTCATAATCTACAATATTTCCTAGGCGGTCAAATTTATAGGTACAGCAATCTGTAAACATAGTTTTAAGCTTTTGTCTGGCCCGTTGTACTCTAGATTTTGCCCCTGAGCTTGATAGGTTCTTTTCTTCAGCCATTTCCTTTTGAGTCATACCTCCTAATTGTGTCAAAAGCAGGGCTTGCTTATATTTATCAGGCAAGTCATTAGTCATTGACAGAAGGCATTCAATAATTTCATCAGTAACCCCTCTATCCTCATTCACAGAGGAGATATCATCGGTAAACTCAGAAAAATTAAATTTCCCGTTTTTTCGATAATAATCAATTACTGTGTTCCTGGCTATTTTATATACCCATGCCTGGATATTTTCATTTCTACCATTTTTTATGTTTTTATGTATTTTTAAAAATACCTCTTGAAGTAAATCTTCGGCGTCGTACTGGTTATTCACATGCTTTAAAATATATTTAAATAAACCAGCACTATATTTTTCCCAGATGACGTTAGTGTCAAAAGTCATAAATATTTCACCTCACCTACTTAGGAAATTTAAGCATCCTGATATAATATTATATTATACTTTTTTATTACTTTATTCCATTCATCGCGTTTGTAATATACAATTAACAAAGTAATAGTGGGGAATTATAAAGATAGAAAATTTTGTTATATTATTATATAATACTATTATATTAATAGGCGATGGAGCTCGCCTTTAACTGCTAAATTTTTTTTAATTAGCTAATGGCTCCTACTGGTCATAATACCGGTAGGAGTTTTATTTTATTTAGGGAGGGATAAATTATTAATAACTATATGCTTTATCTTTATATTTCGCTAGGTGGTGCCCTAGGGGCATTAAGTAGATACCTGCTCTCGACATGGATATATAATAAAAGCCAGCATATTTTCCCTTATGGTACATTCATTGTTAATATTCTCGGGTGTTTCCTCTTAGGGTTTTTCTATACTATTACATTGGACAAGTATATAATCTCTCCCCAGGTAAGAATGATGGTTAGTGTAGGATTTTTAGGAGCCTTTACAACTTTCTCAACATTTAGCTTAGAAACTCTAAATATAATAAAAGAAAACAATTATAATGTTGCTTTATTGAACATAGCATTAAGTGTATTACTTGGTTTATTAGCAGTTTGGTTGGGAGCGGTACTGGCAAATTTTTTTAGTCAAATAAAAGAAAGGGGTGATACAGATGGTGAAAATTACGGGGAGGGCTCGTAGATTAAGGATTTATATCGGGGAGAATGATAATTATAAAGGCATGCCCTTATATCACGCCATCGTTTTAAAGACAAAAGAGCTAGGTCTAGCTGGGGCAACAGTTTTCAGAGGAATAGAAGGCTTTGGTGCAAACAGTCGTATTCATAGTGCCCGTATCTTAGACCTTTCCTCAGATCTGCCAATTCTTGTTGATATAGTTGACAGTATTGAATACATAGAAAAAATAACCCCATTTTTAGATGAGGTTGTAAAGCAAGGTCTTATTACTCTTGAAGATATAGAAATAATAAAATATAGCCACTAGATTTTTTACTTAAAAGTTATTGATATATTAACTATTTCCGGTGTATTTCCTATACGCAAAGCTGGACCCCAGGTTCCATACCCGGAGGTAACAATCAACTGCAGTGTATCCTTTTTGAGGTATCCCCAGTCTTTTTCATATAATCGTGATGTAACGAGATTAGCAGGGAAGATCTGTCCCCGATGGGTATGTCCAGAAAGCTGAAGATCGACACCTTCCTTTTGGGCAGCATCCAGTTCGATGGGCTGGTGATTCAGCAAGATAATGGGCAGGCTTTTATCAACTCCAGCTAAAACCATATTTAAATCCTTTCTCAACTTGCCGGAACGACTTACAGCTGGATCATCTCTACCAACAATATAAAAACTATCCGCAATCTTAACATAGCTATCTCTTAAAACAGGAATTCCAACTTTCTCTAGGGAATCTACGGTTTCTTTAACTTCTCCTCCATAATACTCATGGTTTCCAAGAGCTATAAAAGTACCCAATCTGGGCTTTAATTCTCCAAATGTCTCCACCATATTTTGCTCAACAAAAAACTGGGCATCTTTGAATCAGATCACCAGGCATAAGCACTAAGTCGGGGTTTAGAGTATTGATTTTATCAACCATCTCTTTAAGACGCCCATTATGGACAACTTTACTAAGATGAAGGTCGCTAACCATTACTACTTGGAGCTCTTTAATGTTCCCTGCCTTTTTAGGAATTTCAAGGTTGTAATTTATGACCCTAGGATTAAGGGCATTCCAGCTTCCATATAACAATATGAGAATTACCAATATAATTGCTGTAATACCTCTAAAAGGAGCCGTGAATCTCAAAGGTAGTGGTGCCTTGGTTAATCTGCTTAAAAGAAGAATAATATCCAAAAAAATTAAAATCATAAAAAGATACATGGACCCTATTAGCCAATAATAACCTAAGCTTTCTATGACTTCACTTATGGCATCAGGCAGTACTCTCCCCACAGAACGGGTCAACACGAAGGACAAGGAGAGAAGCAAATATAAAAGCCAGTAAGCTATTTTATTAGCCGATGGGATAAAGTAATTGACCACTTGCCATAACCGATAACCAAGATATAAGATAATGGGAATATAGATAATTAGTACTGCTGAAAAAAAGAAACGAAACATATGCCACAACCTCTCGGTTTTATTTTAGCCAGGTTTAGTAGACTCTTCAAGAGAAGAAAGATATACAAAGGCATCTTCATATTTTGTCCCACACATCTCTAGTGAGGGCTTGAGTGTACTGCATACTAAGGGTCTTTCTGTCTTGCCGAATAATTTGCACTGATTATCAGGTGTCAATTGAATACATCTTACACCGGCTGCCTTACCCTCAGGCATACCTGGTATATTAGATGAAATAGACCAAGCGATGCAGCAGGCTCCACAACCAATTCGACAATCCATGTGTTTACCCCCAAATCCTTAACTGGACTTACAATGTTGAGCATAGAAAATTAATTATTGTTTTAAAATTTAGTTTTTGTCATTAATATTATTAAAAATATAACATAATTTGGTGTCAAATTAAATTATTCATGAAAAATTTGTTTAATTCTTCATGAATAACTCTTTTAACTAAAAAGCCGTAAGTCCCAGGAATTATAATTCCTGGGATTTACGGCTTTTATATTTTATTACTACAATCTACACTTCGTCAGCATACCTTTCATCAGTTGGTCCGGGAGTAAGCGTGACGTATAAAGATAATTCTTCATTTCCATCATTGACCAAGCTTAGCATTTCCTTTCCCTGACAAATTAAAATTTGGCCAGTTTCTAGGTTCTTGGTTTCATTGTCTAATGTAAACTACCCTTTCCTTTTAACACCAGGAGGATAGTTACCATACCCGGATGGTTATGGGTAGGCAGTATTTGACCCGATTTAAAATTTAAAACAAAGGCTAACACATCCTGATCCCGATAGACTATTTTTTTTGTTAAAGATTTATCAGAGAAAACCATTTTTTCAGATAGATTAATTATTTGCATTTAAAAATCCCCTTCTAATAAAAAATTGGGTCTAACAAATTTTTTAGCCGCCACCAACTGGAGGAAATATCCCTACTCGGTCTTCGTCAGCAAGTTCTATATTTTCATTTTGCCGCCTACCGTTTACAAAGATAATTAGAGGAATATCCTCAGGAAGTTCTAAATGTTTCATAAGGTCAACCAAAGTACTTCCCACCTCTAAACTCACCCAGTCCATTCCTCTTTTCTCCGTGGGAAATTTATCTCTTAAGGCAGCAAATAATCTCACCTCTAAGCGCATATAAATCACCTACTAAAAATTATAAAACTGATCTAGCTCTGCATCAGATACATCAAAAACAGTACCATGGGGGTCTAATTCTTCTTGGAAAAACTCGGGCAATCTGTCTTCTGCTTCATTTAATCCAGCTTTGATATTAAAGGACCGTTCGGTTTTTAAAACAGCTTTTCCTAAGGCTGTTACATCATCTATTGTAAGCTGTAAATTATATTGAGCATTAAGCATGTCAACAACTCTTTGTAAAGCCCTGGGCTCATCGAGTAAAGCGAAGGCTGTAAACAAGCATAATCCGGTACTGTCTACGGCAGCGGTAGCAATTTGCAGATTGCGGGAAAGCTCGACCTGTCCTTCTTTCTTCAAAGGATCTATATTGCTGCCCACTTTTAAGATATTAGCAGTTACACTATATCCGGCAGTATGGTCAGCACCCATTGTACTTGTGGCATAAGTAACACCTATCCCTTTTACAGAACGGGGATCATAAGCGGGAATTCCTTGATTTTTTACAGTAGGTACCCGAGTCACCCCAAAGGCTTTCCCCGTAAATCCTGCTCCATTACCAATTATCCTGCCTAGTTCTGTACCTTGTCTTACCTGCTCTAAAAGCTTTATAGCACCATCAGCGTCACCAAAAGGAATTACTCCTCCTTCCATTGCTACACCCATGGTTACTCCCATCTCTATAGTGTCTATGCCTATATCATCACAGAGATAATCTAATTTTGCGATAGCATCTATATCATCAATCATACAATTGGCTCCAAAGGCCCAGATAGTTTCATATTCGAAGCCTGCAGTCAGGTATTTTCCTTCTTTATCATGATACACCTGTGAACAACGGATAACACAGCCAGGATGACAAGCGTGGGTAACTTTACCCTGCCGCTCTTTTATTACATCATGAACCATTTCCCCACTAATTTTGTCCGCAAAATCAAATCGACCGTAACGGAAATTCTTAGTAGGCAAACCACCAGCCTCATTTAAAATATTTACTAAAACTGCTGTTCCGTAAAGGGGTAGTCCTTGACCGCTTACGGGATGGGAAGTGAGAATCTTTCCAAAATCCCGAGCAGCTTCTTTAAATTTCTCCTGATCATGAATTGCCACTTTAGGTGCATCAGTATCATCTATTACTATAGCTTTAATTCCTTTAGAGCCTAAGACAGCACCACCGCCACCTCTGCCACAGTGGCGAACTGGTCTTCCATCATTATCAGATACAGCCACAGTAGCGCCTGAGAGCTTATACTCACCAGCCGGGCCAATAGACATTACACAAGCCCTTTCACCATATTGTTTCTGTAAGGTCGCACAAATCTCATAATTTGCTTTTCCCCGTAATGCCGAGCCATCAAGCAGTTCAACACCATCCTTGGTTATCTTTAGCATAAATAGACTTTTATCTTTAGGTATTTGTTCAATAATAATTGCTTTTATCCCTAACCTAGCTAACTTTTGAGCAGCGGTCCCTCCTGAATTAGATTCCTTTATCCCACCTGTAAGGGGGCTCTTAAAGCCTATTGATAACCTTCCCGAGCTAGGTGCACTTGTACCAGAGAGTAAGCCCGGTGCGATAACCAATTTGTTGTTTTGACCCAGTGGATGACAGGTAGGGTCAACCTCTTTATCAATAACCTCCGAGGTTAAAGCCCTCCCACCTAAAACAGCATAACTATCAGGGACATTTTCAGTAATAACTTTTTTTTCCGCCATATTGATACGTATCAGCTTCATAGTATTTCCTCCAACATTTTTTTCTTAGTTTGTAGAATACTCGCTGATAATATACTTTAATTACCATAAAAAACGACTGCTAAAGATTGTACTCATTATCGAATGAAGAACCTCTAAAGGGGATTAAGTACTTAGATCCTTCGGTCGTCCCTTCCTCAGGATGACACAGTAACCGACAGTAGCTTTTATAGCAAATGACATCCTAGGTTATTTGCAATATCATTGGACTTTATCAACTATCTCGGTTTAATGCCAGTTATTAATTGCTTTACTATTTTAATAATATTGTCTATACTGAACATATGATCACAATTATCTTAATTTACTAAGGGGGATATGTTTATGAAAATTGCGGTACCTTCTAGAGATAACCAAGTGGATAGCCATTTTGGCCACTGCGAATATTTTACTGTATTCACAGCAGATGAAAAAAAACAGATCATTGCTGAGGAAAAAGTAGCTTCACCAGTAGGCTGCGGCTGCAAATCAAATATTGCGACTATACTCGCCGATCAGGGAGTACAATTTATGCTAGCCGGTAATATGGGTGATGGGGCAGTAAATGTCTTAAAAGCTAGCGGCATCAACGTGATTCGGGGCTGTTCCGGCGACATAAAAAAAGTCGCTGAGGATTTTCTAAGGGGAATAGTTTCCGATTCTGGTACAAGCTGTGAACACGACCATGAACACAGCTGCCATTCATAAGAGTATAATCGTCTATCGTCTATCGTCTATAAACAGTATACGTCATATGATTCTTGTGAATCTAAAAAGCAGAAACCGGCTTCTTGCCGGTTTCTGCTTTTGTTTTCACCTTTCCACTCTTTCACTTTTTCGGGCGGCATGGAAACTGCCCCCCTACAAGTTTACATTGAATCATGCTCTGTTCTGGCGATTATTTCATCCTGAAGCTTTTTATTGAGGTTTCTAAAGTAATCACTGTAGCCCGCTACCCTAACAATCAAATCCCGGTATTTTTCAGGTTCAGCCTGGGCGTTTCTTAGAGTTTCTGCGCTTATTACATTAAACTGAATATGATGTCCGTCAAGTTTAAAATAGGAACGGATAAGATGGGTCAGTTTTATAAGCCCTTCATTTCCTTCTAAAACCTGGGGCGTAAACTTTTGATTCAAGAGGGTCCCCCCGGTCCGCAAATGGTCCATTTTAGCTGCCGACTTAATAACTGCAGTGGGACCCTTGCGGTCTGCTCCTTGAACAGGTGAAATTCCCTCTGATAATACATCTCCGTTTTTTCTCCCATCTGGTGTAGCACCGATAACAGAACCAAAATAAACATGACAGGTGGTAGGCAGCATATTGATTCTGTAAACACCGCCCTTCATGTTCTTTCTTCCATTTACTTCAGCATAAAAAGCATCGAATACAGTTTGCATTATGTTATCAGCATAATCGTTATCATTACCATATTTAGGGGTTAGGTTTAAAAGTAATTGCCGTATTTTCTCATTACCCTTAAAATCATCTTCTAAAGCAGTAAAGAGTTCATCCATAGTCAAAGTTTTCTCTTCAAAAACATGATATTTAAAAGCTGACAAGCTGTCAGTAATACTACCGATACCCACCCCTTGAATGTAGTTGGTATTATATCTAGCACCACCATCATGATAGTCTTTACCCTTTTCAATACAGTCACTGATAATTATAGATAAGAAGGGTGATGGCATATGAAGGGCATATAATTTTTCTATGATGTTATTACCCTGAATTTTGATATCAATAAAGTGCTTTAGTTGCTCTTTAAATGCATCCATAAGCTGTTCAAAGGAAGTAAAATATCTGGGGTTTCCTGTCTGTATACCTATTAATTTGCCTGTGCGAGGATCCATGCCATTATACAAGGTAATTTCTAGGACCTTAACAAGGTTAAAATAACCTGTTAATATATATGCCTCCTTTCCAAAGGCGCCTGTTTCCACACAGCCGCTAATGCCTCCACAGCGGGCGTCCTCAATAGATTTACCCTGCCGTAAAAGCTCTTCAATGACAGCATCAGTATTAAAAACAGAAGGCTGACCCAAACCCTTTCTAATCACCTCTGAAGCTTTCTGAATAAATTTATCGGGGTTTTTTCTACTCACCTGAATATTTGTACTAGGCTGAAGGATACGCATCTCATTGATTATTTCCAGAAGCATATATGACAATTCATTGACTCCGTCAGTTCCATCCGGTTTTAGACCGCCAATGTTAATATTGCAAAAGTCAGTATATGTACCGCTTTCCTCTAAAGTAATTCCCACCTTAGGAGGTGCAGGCTGGTTGTTAAACTTAACCCAGAAGCATTGCAGCAGCTCCTTAGCCCCTTCGGGAGAAAGAATACCTTGGGCCATATCAGCTTTGTAAAAAGGATATAAATGCTGGTCAAGCTTACCGGGGCAGAAGGAATCCCAGGTATTAAGCTCTGTTATTACCCCTAAATGGATAAACCAGTACATCTGTAAGGCTTCCCTAAAGGTTGTAGGTTTACGAGCTGGCACCCGTTCACAAATCTCGGCGATTTCCTCTAGTTCCTTTTTCCTGATAGGATCTGTTTCTAGTTCAGCCATCTCTGCTGCCTTTTCAGCGTGGCGCCGAGCAAAGGTAAGAACTGCATCAGCACAAATTAGCATAGCATTGAGTTCTTCCTGCTTTTCGTAAGCATAAGTGTCATTGAAAAAGTCTAAACCTTTTATACTCTTAACAATATCCTGCATTAAATCAATTAAACCCTTTTGGTAAATCTTATCATCAGCTACTGTATGCCCCGGGGATCTCTGTTCCATAAATTCAGTGAAAATCCCGGCAGCATAACAATCCTTCCACTGGTCAGTCATAGAATTAAGCAATAAATCCCGCATTGATTTACCCTTCCAATGGGGAATAATTACTTCCTCTTGAATCTTTTTGGCCTCTTCATTTACAAAAAAGGAGATTGTCTCTCGACTATGCATAACCTCCATATCCTCTAAGCTGTGGCAGCACAATTCTGGATAGGTAGGTGTAGCCTGAGGGGAAGGACCTCTTTCTCCTACTATCAGCTCTCCCTCATTTATACAAATAGTTTTGTTCTCCATTAAATATTTGAAGGTTAACGCCCTTAAAACAGGTACCGAAACCTTGCCTTCGTACATTTTATAAGCCTCAGTTACCAATCGTGCCCTTTCAAGTGAAATAGAGGGTACAGTTTCTAAACTTTCTTTTCTTAGCTTTGCAACCCGTTCCTTCATTCTATTAACCTCCAACTCCATATGTTTAATCTCTATGTTTAATCATTATTACGTCAATAATATTAAATTGTAAATCATTTTCTTCGACATAGTTCTATTTAACCCCTAACCTCCAACTTTAACATTTAGGCCCAAATCAGTTAATAAGGAGCTAATGTCCTGCATTTTATCCTCCGATGGAGTTCCTTGATTTTTTAAAGGATATGTCTCTGCCCGTCGTTCATACTTGCTTGCTGCAGTACCATGATAGGGCAATAGATTTATCTCTTTCAAACCCAAGCTTTGCATTAACCTTCCGGTTTGAAGAATATTATCGGCATCATCATTAATGTGAGGAATAATAGGAACACGAATTATTATCTTCATCTTTTCTTCTGTAAGCCTTTGTAAGTTATCCAAAACCAGCCTGTTAGATACTCCGGTAAATTTTATGTGTTTTCGCTCATCTATAAGCTTGATATCATATAGAAATAGGTTGGTTAATTTACTTATCCCTTTTAATACCTCCCAAGGAGCATAGCCCGATGTATCAACTGTCGTATGGATATATTCCTTTTGGCAGGCCAGCAGCAGCTCCTGTAAAAACCGCCCCTGCATTAAAGGCTCTCCTCCAGAAAAAGTAACCCCACCACCTGATTGGTCATAAAAAATAATATCCTTCTTAATTTCTTCCATTGCCTCTTCAGTACTTATTTGTTTACCTATTAGCTCCCGCGCCTCAGTAAAACAAGCTTTTACACAGCTAGCACACAGTTCGCACTTACTTTTGTCAGTAAAAAAAGCATCGTTTCTTATTGTTAAAGCTTTTTTTGCACAGGCTTTTAGGCAATCACCGCAATTTAAGCACCGGTCAGGCCAAAAGACTATTTCCTGATGGATATTCTGGCTCTCCGGATTATGGCACCACCAGCAATTTAAAGGGCAGCCCTTTAAAAATACAGTAGTACGAATACCAGGACCATCATGGATGGAATATCGCTGAATATTAAAAATAATTCCCGAGGCCAATTAGCTCACCCTTTCTGCTTATTTCTTAGCTAATTCTATGACAAGGTCCATTTTAGCCCGTATAAAATCATACCCTCCAGGGGAATGGGGAATAGAGCAATGGGAGCAGTCCTTGATACTCTTTGTATATTTATAATTTCCACCACATTGTTCTTTTAGTAAATAGAGAGGGCAGTAACAAAACAAACAATTGAATTTCTCTGAGTTTGGTACTTTATGACAGGGGAAAAATTCACATTTAGAGTTTTGCACAAACTTATAATTCTCACTCAAGAATACCCCTCCTTTCTAACTTTTAGAGAATATAGCAATCACCATAGGGGCAGGTGAAAATATAATAATAATATACTACAAATCAAGGTGTGATAAAATGGCAGATTCAAAAAATGTTCAACATGACCTACTGCTTATTATAACCACTCTCCTATTTGTTCTTTTTGCTACAGGCTTAAGTACGCCTATTCCCAATCTTCAAGAACCCATAATTATTCCTTGATAGCTATCAGCGAGGAGGAGCATTGGTGTTTTCACCAGAAAATATAAACTCACTTTTGGAAGCAATATTGGCCCAGTCCCGCGAAAAAGGGCCCAGCATGCAAGTCACCGACTCCAATAATAAAAATAAATGTAATTGTCCCCTAACTCCTTCCCAGACCTTAGTCCTAATCGGGCTAATAGGTGGAGTCTTGAATGTACAATCGGTTTTAGTCGATCGGGAACAGACTGTAAATATCGTCCTGCAAGGGTCCTTGAAGAGAAAAACAGAGTTGGATAAAATCCTAGATAAAATGGGCTCCATGTCCTTTGAGGAGGTCATGAAAGCCCTTTTTGAGAGATTTGCTTAACTTTTCCCTTACTTAATGGTGAATCCTCCATCAACTACTATTACCTGACCGGTAATAAAATCACCGCCTGTAATTAGGCTAACTATTGCTTGGGCTATATCCTCGGGGTCCGCAGGTCGTCCTAGGGGTGTTCCCTGAGATAAACGCTCAACATGGTCTTCTTTACCAGCTACCCAGCGGGTCAAGACTACCCCTGGTGCAACAGCATTTACCCGCACTTCCGGGGCTAGAGCCAAGGCTAGCGATTTTGTCACGCTATTTGCCGCGGCTTTTGAAGCAGCATAAGCAATTGAGCTGCCTTGTCCTGTCAAACCCGCAATAGAGGTCACATTTATTACACAGCCTTCATTGCGCTTAAGCTCATCTTGACAAACTCGAACAGTATGGAAAATTCCTTTGACATTTGTATTAAAGGCTCTATCCCAATATGCATCCTGCATTCCATCTAAATCTGTCAATGGAACATAGTCAGTAGTACCTGCACTATTTACAATAATATCTATCCTGCCAAAGTGTTCCATTATCTTTTCGTACATCACTTTGACCTCATCCTCTTGGGCAACATCAGCCTTACAAATTATAACTTCTACGCCGACCTTACTAATTTCCTGTGCTGTCTGTACTGCTTCCCCCTCTGATTTAGAATAATTAATAATAATCCCGGCGCCTTGTGCTGCAAGCTTTAACGCAGCAGCCCGTCCTATTCCTGTTGCTCCTCCGGTTATAAGCGCTACTTTACCCTGAATATTCATAATTCTATCACCCTTCGTCTAATAGTTTACCCGATAGCTAACCACCACTAATCCCCCGCTTTATAGGAACTTAAAGCGGTGAAATAAGTGGTTGCTAAGCTCCTGGATAAGTTTGACTAAGCACCAGATGGAATACACCATCTGACGCAAGTTCACTTTATTGCCTTGGCAGAAAAATAGTAAACTTTGTCCCTTGACCTTCTGTGCTCTCCACCTCAATTTTACCACCATGGGCCCTGATAATGGAATAAGAAATGCTAAGGCCAAGCCCTGTTCCTTTTTCTTTATCAGAATAAAAGGGTGTCCCTAGCTTATCCAGCCTCCCCAGTGATATACCACAGCCATTATCCTCCACTTCAATACAAAAATACTCTTGATCTAGTGTATCTCTTGTGGTTATTGTAAGCAAGCCGCCCGTAGGCATAGCATCGATAGCATTATTGCAAAGGTTCAAGAGTACTTGCTTAACCTGATCTTTATCAAATAAGCATTCCTGTAAACTGCTTTCCACTTTAAAATCAACTTGAATATTGTTGAGTAAAGCCTGAGGAATAATCATATCCAGGAATTCACACATCATTTTCTGAATCGACTGCCTTTTTAGATTGGGTTCCTTAGGTCTAGCTAACTGCAGAAAATCGGATATAAGACTGTTAACACGATCAATTTCCCCTATTACGATATCCACATAGCTATCAAGCTTAGCCTTTTCATATTCTTTGAGCTTTATAAGCTGGACATAGCCCCTAATTGCAGTTAAAGGATTCCTGATTTCATGGGCCATACCGGCAGACATTTGACCTATTAAGGCCAGCTTTTCTTTTTCAAATAAAACTTTTCTAGTATTCTCCAATTCTTCCTCGGCCTTTTCCCGTTCTGTGACATCCCGGAAAAATATCAAGTCTGCAGACTCATTCTGGTAAATAAATGGGGTACCAGTTACCTCAACAAATACTTCCTCGCCGTCTGACCGAATATATTTTACTATCTTTAAAGGAATTGCAAATCCTTGTTCAATCTTACTAATTCTCTGTAATGAATCCTCAAGATAATCAGGATGAATGATACTTTTATATTTTGTGCCGATCAAAGGAGAATCTTTTTCTACTCCTAAAATATTTTTAGCAGCTTCATTGGTGAAAACTATGTAGCCGTTAACAAGAACTAAAACTCCATCAGGTGATAGTTCTACGAGACGCTTGTATCTTTCCTCACTATTTATCAGCATCTTTTCCGAAAATTTGCGCTCACCTATATCTCTGCTGCACAAAACCGCACCCGCGAATTGCCCATCTAAGTTTGTTAGAATATTACCTACCATTTCTAACCACAGATAGCTACTATTAGCATTTTTAAACCTGCATTCCATCTTGCCGAACAATTTACCTTCAATAGCCTTATGATATTCGTCAATTAGTTTATTAGTATCATCGGTATGGATAAAATCAAAAATTAACTTTCCTAAAAGCTCCTGAGGGTTAAAGCCCAATATTATTTTATAGGAGGGGCTAACATACCTAATTCTCCCATCTTGATCCGTTAGCGTGATAAGATCCTGCATGTTTTCGGTAATTAAGCGAAAGAGGTATTCATTTTCCCGAATAGCCTTTTCTGTATTCTTTCTCTCTGTGACATCATGACAAAAAGCCACAGATTCATTTTCAGAAATCTTAAACGCGTTTATTTGTACATCGATAAAAGTGCCGTCTTTTTTAACTAAGGTATGCTCTGTTCTTATTTCCCCTCTTTCTTGTAGAACATTAAAATCCTGAGAACATATTTCCAAAGAATCAGGGTGCGTTATTTCCAGAATAGACTTATTTAATAATTCTTCTCTAGTATAACTCAGCATTTCACACCCTGCCTGATTTACATCAATATAATTACCAGTACTGTCTGCCATAAATACGCCTTCAATAGCTTTTTCAATATATTTGCGATATCTTTTATCTTTTTCTTCTAATAACCGCTTGGATTCTTTGCGCTCAGTAATATCCCTTATTAACACAAGTACTGCCGGCTCCCCGATATAAGTAAAAGGGATTGCACTTGTTTCCACATCTATAATCTTGCCGCTTTTAGCTATAAACTTTTCCTCAATGAAGGGAACAGTTTTTTTCTCCAATAAAACCTCTTTTATGCGGGTCAGTGCAATTTCACGGACCTCAGGCGATACATATTCTATGACGTTTTGACCAATAAGCTCCTCTGCAGTATCATAACCTAAGGCCTTAGCACCATTTTCATTAATGAATTTAATTTTACCTTTTTGATGAATACAAATGCCATCAGATAGAAGCTCCACCAGATTGCGGTATTTTTCCTCACTTTCCTTAATAAGTTCTTCCGCCTTTTTCCGCTCCGAGATATCCCTAGCAACTGCCAAGCAGACCTTCCTTCCATCCAACTCAAAAATATTGCAATTTTTCTCAACAGGCAAAAGTGTCCCATCCTTGGTTACATTAAAGCAATCAAAAACAATTTCAGCTTGTCCCCCTTGAAACTTTCTTGAGACCTCTGTGTTAATAAGCATTTCCGAATCCCCCTGGGGACTAATATCCTCCGGGCACATTCCCAAAAGCTCTTCCCGGCTGTACCCTAATACTTTGCAAGCAGCTTCATTTACCTCTATAAATCGACCCGGAAAACCATCACTTTTTACCTCACATAAAAAAATAGCATCGTTTACGAAGTTAAGAAGCTTTTCATACTTTTCCATACATTTTCCCATTTTGCATACCAGCTGTTCCATCGGCTTTCCACTCCTAAAAAACTGATAATATGACAAATAGAATTCATTTTTTTATATATACTATTAATTTATAGAAAACCCTCTAATTTTTACCTTTTTTTAAAAAATAATGGAAAAACACCCTGAAAAGGGTGTTTATTATAAAACCATGGCTACTTTATATTTGCGCAGCCATAAATCCACTTGAATCAAAAAAGCAAATAATTGAGGACCGGTCATTAATTGACCAAACCAGGGTGTTTTGTAAGCTTTCAGGTCAGACTTCAATAGCTCTTTAATATATTTGACATTTATAATCTGAGCTAAGGGTGACTGACTATTATTAATGATAGCATCTAACTCTTTGCGTACTGCTGCTAAATAGCTAGGATTATGGGTTTTTGGATAAGGGCTTTTCTTTCGCCATAATATATCGTCAGGTAACATTCCGCTTAAAGCGTTGCGAAGAATTCCCTTTTCCCGGTTATCAAAAAATTTCATTTCCCAGGGGATATTCCAGACATATTCAACTATTCTGTGGTCACAGAAAGGGACCCGAACCTCCAAACCTGTTCCCATACTCATTCGATCCTTCCGGTCTAATAAAGTGGCCATAAACCAAGTGAAATTTAAATATGCCATAACCCTTCTTTTTTCTTCCAGAGGGCTTTCCCCTATTAATAACGGCACTTCTTTTAAGGTTTGTTCATATCTGGATTGGGCGTAGTCTATGGGGTTAATAACTGACGTCAATTCCGGTGATAAAATTCTGACCCTCTCTGCTATGTTCCTAATCCAAGGAAAGCCTTCTGCTTCTAGTTGGTCGGTTTGATAAAACCAAGGATATCCGCCAAAGACCTCATCCGCACACTCACCAGATAGGGCAACAGTAGCATGTTTTTTTACTTCCCTGCAGAAAAGATATAAAGAGGAGTCTATATCAGCCATCCCAGGTAAATCGCGATAATAAACTGCATCTGCTAGAGTTTCCACTAATTGAGGTGTATCAAAATATATATAATGATGCTTTGTAGCAAATGCAGCTACTGCCTTTCCAACCCATTCACTATCAGCATTTGGCTGGAATCTACTGGCCTGAAAATGCCGATCATTATCAATGTAATCAAGAGAGAAGGTCGTCAAAAGACCTAAATCATTTTTCCGATAATATTGGCTGGCTACGGCAGTGATGGCACTAGAATCTAATCCCCCGGAAAGAAAAGTACAAACGGGCACATCAGAAACCAACTGACGTTCTATTGCATCCACCACCAGTGCTCTAACTCTTTCTGTGGTCGTTGCCAGATCATCTTGGTGGAGGCGACTTTCTAAAGACCAATAAGTATCAATAGCTAAACCCTTCCTATCAAGGGTTGCATAGTTACCTGGCCTTAATTCTTTTATATTGCGAAAGACCCCATGGCCTGGAGTCCGCGAAGGACTTAAAGATAATAGTTCAGCCAATCCCTCTCTATCTACTTCAGCGTTAACTAAAGGATGGGCTAAAAGTGCCTTTATTTCTGAACCAAAAATAAGCTGGTTGCTGATAAATGTATAGAAAAGAGGCTTAACTCCAAAGCGATCCCTGGCTAAAAATAGTTTTTCCTCTCTTTCATCCCAAACAGCAAAGGCAAAAATCCCATTAAGTTTCTTTAAACATCCCTGACCCCATTCAATAAATGCATAAAGAAGAACCTCCGTATCTGAATGGCTCTCAAAATAATACCCTTCCTTTTTAAGCTCCTGTCGTATTTCTTCAGTGTTATAAAGCTCTCCATTATAGACTATAGTAAAGGTATTGTATTTAGCTTTTCTTGTCATGGGCTGTTTTCCCCGCTCCAAATCAATTACGCTTAAACGCCGATGACCCAAAGCTGCATGCCTATCAAGATAAATCCCTGCCGCATCAGGACCCCGATGAGCCAGGGTCATAGTCATTTTTTCTATCACTGCCCTTTCCTTCTCTAAATCCCTCTCCCAGTCTATCCAACCTGTAATTCCACACATTTCATTCTCACCTTCCCTATAAATATTTCCAAATAAAAAACGCCACCGAAAACATTAATTAATGTCTCGAGGGCGCCATTGACCTCATAAATATTTATTTACACTTCAAGATATGCAGGGAAGGTGAGTTTTGACACAACTTTTCGACTATGACGTTTTTACTATATATTTTACATAGTGTTGGACTAAGGCAAAGGCTTCCCGTAAAGTATATTTAAAGCGAAGCCACTTATTTGTGTATAATGGACTCTCCAGAGCAGGAACCCCTTGTACCTGTAGATCAAAGGCTTCTGCAATCAATATGGCTCTTTTTAGGTGAAAGGCATCGGAAACAATAATATATTTAGTAAAACCTAGGCTATCACCGATAGCCTTACTAAACATAATATTTTCCTCGGTAGTTTTAGCTTGTGTTTCCAAAACTACAAGCTCATGGGGAACGCCTAGTTCCTCAGCCAATTTCCCCATTACTTCAGCCTCAGTGGGGGGAATCCTTCCCAATCCTCCCGTAACAATGATTATATTTACTAGTCCAGCCTTATAAAGCTTGACACCTTCTTTTACTCTAGCATACATTGAGGGACTTGGTCTTCCCCCTTCCCAAACTGCCGCCCCTAATATAATTGCCCCATCAGCTTTAGTTAAAGTATCTGTAGTACCGGCTTTTTCTATCTGGTAATATAAACTTCCTAACAATAGGGAAAATACTAAAAATAGTGTCACCAATCCCTTAAGGATAGTTGACATTTTAAATTTTGTTGCAAAAATTCCAGTAAAATAAACAGTTATCACTGTTGCTATAATCGGCAAGGCTAATTGCCCTGGCTCTAACAGGTTTACCGAAAAAACTAGTCCTGCTAAAGGGACTAATACCCATACAAAAACAGCCATTTTAAGCCCCGCCCACTTATCCCCCGTCAAGCCCGAAGCAACAAATGCCATAACAAATAAAACCAGCCAAAAAAGTAATTGAGGCGGATAGAGACCATAGCGAAAAATAACAGCGGCAGATAACCAGCCGGCTATAGCGATTATGTATCCCCAAATTTTCATGATATCCCCCTTTAAAGAAAGTCGCCCCTGGGGGCGACTTTCTCTAATTTGGCAAATTAACAATATTGCCTTCTGCATCAAATTCTATTTCTTCCGGTTCACCTATAATTTCAAAATCCGGTGAATTTTTCAATGTTTGAGCTAATGGCTCGGAAACCCATAAATCTTCTAAATAAAGGGTGTTGGGGATATAAACTATTCTGTATTTATCAGGATAGACTCGTACACAAGAAGTCAATGCCACCTGAATAGCTTCCTCGTCGGTATCAATTGTTACTGGTATCCGCCCTCCATGTAAGGCAGTGGAGGTATAAATATTGATATAGGTTTTCATTAGGTTAATCTTCTCATATGCTCTTTTGGTTATAACATCTGCTGAACCTACACCGCAGGCATTTCCCTTTGTTTTTTCTGACAAATCTAAGACCACAATTTTTTGAATATTTATATCTGGCTTTATATGGGGGTTTAAATACCTGCCAATGACATTTGGATCCATCCCATCACCGCTGAACTCTTTACCTATTTCTTTAACAATTAATACATCAATTTCCGAAAGCATGATCCTACCCATAAGCTTTCTTGCCTTTGCTAAAAGCTCCTTATCAGCTTCCATAAAATCCTCTCGGGGAACAATTCTAATTTCTGCTGTTTCTTCAAAAGCATTTTCAACAATCCCCACTCCAAAATAGATAGGTACCTTTTTCAGAATTTCTTCCCCTACCGCTGGGATAATTTCCCCGAAAAGATCAAAGCCCTGGAGATGGGACATAGTTGCACCCAGATGTTTACCTAGCCCGATAGTCAGCATCTTCATTAAGCCGCTTTCTACATCATGTCTAAATAAGGTGTGGGGTTTGACTCTATTAATCACTACAATACCGTCAGAGTTATAGCCAATTTTATCTACATATACAGGAAATTCCTCGGGAACCGAAGGTACACGGACACTCCCAACCTCAACTACATCTAAGGAGGACTTAATAGGTACACCCATCGTTTCTTCAGTTATACCGTATTCCGCTAAAACCTTAACTTGACCTTCTGCTGTAGCACCACCATGACTACCCATAGCTGGGATAATAAAAGGCTCAAAATTATGGTCCTTTAAAATTCCGATAACTTCTTTAGTTATCTTATCTATATCGTGGATACCTCTACTGCCTACAGCAACTGCAATTTTAGCTCCTGGCTTTAACCTTTCTGAGAGCTTTAATGCACTAAACTGATCCCTCATTTCTGCTCGTATATCTTTGACCTTGGGCCCCGCAAAATTCTGCCTAACCCTGACCATTTTTGGCAATTTTGCCTTATTCCATTCTTGAACTAAACCTGAAACCATCTTGTTTTCCTCCACTCTGATTAATATTTGTTTTGATATTTCCACCTTTTTAATCTTAAAGCATTTGAAACAACAGATACAGAACTAAAAGCCATAGCAGCGCCTGCAATTACGGGAGATAGTAGACCAAAGGCAGCTATCGGTATACCTAAGCTATTATAAAATAAGGCCCAAAATAGGTTTTGCTTTATATTGACCATGGTAGCTTTGCTTAGTTTTATAGCCGCAACTATACCATGCAAATCTCCACTGATTAGTGTTATGTCACCAGCCTCCATTGCAATATCTGTCCCTGTCCCAATGGCAATACCCACATCTGCGATAACTAATGCCGGGGCATCATTTATTCCATCCCCAACCATAGCTACCCTTTTACCCGTTTTTTTAAGTTTGTCCACTTCTTCTGCTTTATTCTCAGGTAATACTTCGGCTAAAACCTTATCAATTCCTACTTGACTTGCAATAGCCAGAGCAGTTTTTTTATTGTCCCCTGTAATCATTATAACTTCAATTCCCATTTCTTTTAACTCTTTTATCGCACTTCGGGAACTTTCTTTTACTGTATCGGCTACAGCAATTATCCCTGCTGCTTTGCCATCAACAGCTATTAGCATAGCCGTTTTGCCTTGCCCCTCTAGATTATCTGCAATTACAGCTAAATTTTTGATATTTATCCCTTTATCTTTCATTAATTTCCGATTGCCTAAGAGAATTAGCCTGCCATCAACTTTTACCTCTATTCCGTGACCAGGTATAGCCTTAAAGTCAACAGCCTCACCTAGCTCTATTCCTTGATTTTTGGCATAATCAACTATAGCTTCAGCTAGAGGATGCTCAGAATTCCTTTCAGCACTAGCCGCTAATTTCAGCAGCTCTTCCTTAGCTATAAATGTAGCAGTTATATCAGTAACCTCTGGCTCTCCCTTAGTAATTGTTCCTGTTTTGTCTAGAACTACCGTATTGATTTTATGGGCATTTTCTAAATGCTCCCCACCTTTGATAAGAATACCGTTTTCTGCACCTTTACCCGTTCCAACCATAATTGAGGTAGGTGTCGCTAAACCTAAAGCACAGGGGCAGGCTATAACAAGAACTGCGATAGAAGGCAAAAGTGCCTTGGTAAATTCCCCGGGCTCAACGATAAAATACCAGCTCAAAAAGGTAACAACTGCAATAACAATAACTACTGGAACAAAATAGGCAGATATTATATCAGCCATTCTCTGGATTGGAGCTTTTGAGCCTTGAGCTTCCTCCACTATTCTAACAATTTGGGCCAGAGCCGTTTCTTTTCCGACCTTAGTGGCTTTAAACTTAAAGCTACCGTGTTTATTTATGGTAGCTCCGATTACCTCACTACCTTCTTTTTTATCCACCGGCAGGCTTTCACCGGTTAGCATTGATTCATCAATACTTGATGTTCCGCTTACTACAATACCATCCACCGGAAGCCTTTCTCCGGGTCTAACTAGGATAATATCACCAACAATAACCTCTTCTATTTGTATATCTACTTCTTGGTCATTTCTAATAACCCGGGCTGTTTTGGGCTGTAGACCTATCAGCTTTTTAATTGCTTCTGATGTTCTTCCTTTTGCTAAAGCTTCTAAAAGCTTTCCTAAAATTATTAGGGTAATAATTATAGCGGCTGTTTCGTAATAAACATGGCTTGTACCTATAAGATCACTAAAGAAGGTAGCAGCTACACTATAAAAGTAAGCAGCTGAGGTACCTAAAACTACTAGCACTGACATATTAGCACTGCCGCCTTTGAGAGCTTTATAGGCATCAATATAAAAATAACTTCCCACACCAAACTGAATAGGTGTCGTTAAAATAAATTGAAAAACTGGGTCCATCAAAAAATGAGGGGCCACCTCATGGAGACCAAACCATTCAATAAACATCATAGATAATAAAGGTAAAGATAATAGGGCCGAGATTATAAATAAATTCCGCTGCCTTTTTATTTCCTTCTGCCGCGCTTCCTGCTCTTTATCACCTGGGTCTCCGTCCTCAAAATCTAGAATCTGATAACCAATATCTTCGATTTTCTTTTTAATTTCCTTTGCCGATGCCAAGCCTGGGACATAGGTAATATTAGCTTTTTCTAAAGCCAGATTAACATTGGCTTCTAAGATGCCATCCATTTTATTAAGACCTCGCTCAATCCTGGCAGAACACGCAGCACAGGTCATTCCCTGAATTTTAAATTCCACCTTATCCTTAGGGACATCATAGCCCGTCTCTATTATTTTTGCGATAACATCCTTTAATTGTACTACATCAGAATCATATTTTACTTGGGCCTTTTCTGCTCCAAAATTAACATTGACATCAATAATTCCTTCTAATTTAGGAACTCTTTTTTCTATTCTAGTAGCACAAACGGCACAGGTCATGCCTAGAACAGGTACCTGGATAGTTTTTTCCTTAGCCATTTTTTTACCTCCAATTTCCACTATAAAATTAAATCCTTATGATCCATTATAGCACATACCCCCCTATAGTATCTATGGGAGGTGTAGCAAAGCTACAAAACTTCAAGAATCTCATTGCTACAAAAAAGGAGCACTCCACTTTTGTTCCGCAAATAAATATTAAAGTGCCTATTATTAAGCATTCCGCCAGATAAAGTTTATTCTAATGTAGTTTTACCCATAGTTATTTAGCCTTAATCAAAGTAAAAGAGGGATTGTTCTTGCTTAGTTAACTAAGCAAGAACAACCCCCTTATTACAACCTACTTTTAAACTTTGAAGGGATTAGGTCCTATTGCATCGATAATTTCTATATAATGGCTAATTTTTTCATTAAAGCTTTTTAAAGGTTCCTTGTCATTCTTTCGTATAAATTTAAGCCTGTTTAGAGCCAGTTTAATTTGTAAAATAACCTGTTTATAACAGGCTTCTCTATCCTGATAAAGCCACAGACATTCTTCTCTAATAGGCGCAAAAACTATTTTTTTCCTATTCACCTCTAACCTGCTTTTAATAACTTTTTCATCACACCCGCAGATGACTAAATCATCGTAAATCAAGTTTATTTTTTTCAAATTTATACATAAATCTAGAATCTGAACCAATTCAAGATTTGGCCTTTTAAGATCACTCTTTAACCTAGTCAAGTCTAGCTGATCCGTTTTACATCTTTGGTTTTTGCAGCAAATGATCTTGATAGCCACTAATATCCCTCCCCTAAAAGCAAATCAATAGCGCCTAATATTTCTTCATCGCAAGCCTCCGAGAGCTTGACAGCACCCGCTGGGCAAGAAGCGGCACAGGTACCACAAGAGCGGCAGCCCTGTGGATTCACAGACATTTTATTCTCTTGCGGGGAGTAAGAAATAGCCTTAAAAGGACAAACAAGCTCACAGCTTCCACATTTAGAGCAAATCCTATCATCTATTTCTGCAGAAGGTGTATAGTTTTCATCAAAGGCCATATAAATAAGCCGCTCCTTCTCCAGAAACATTTCTTCCAAAGTCTCCTGCTGATTGGCAATTCTTTTCTTAGCATAATCATTTCCCCTACGGAGCTGGCATTGGCTATGCTCACAGCCGGCAATTATTACCCCGTCAATGCCTGTAGCGAGGGCATCATTTACTAAGGTCATATTTACCGCCCCTGAACAAGGTACAGAGATAATATTTAAGTTAACAAGTTCAGGACAGCTCTTGGCACAAACAGCATCTGCCTCTTCATAAGCATGAGAGCAAAAAAGCCCAATAAGATTTGGCTTGCTCTTAGATTTAGCAGCTTCTTCAATCATACCGTTAATCTCTTCAAGTCGGAAGTTCGGCAGGGAAATAACTCCTAAGGGACATCCCCCCAGACAGACTCCGCATTTAACACATTTGTTTCCGTCTACAGAAGGGAAACCGTCAGCCCCTAATGAGATAGCCTCATTTGGGCATTCCTCAATACACCTTTTGCACTTATCACATCTTAATTTATTGATATAGGCCTTATTTAACTGCCAGTGACCTATATCTTTGACTTTATTTAATCGTTTCAATGCCATATTTAATTTTATTTTGGCATTTTCCAGAGCAGGACCTGATTCTCGAATAGCCCATGAACACTGTTCCCGTATGTTTACCCGCTCTAGGCATTGGTTGGGTATACCCATCTTATGGGCTAAGGCCTGAAACAGACCGCCTTTAACTAGAGGAGAACATGCCGCTGCAACAACGCGGTCAATTTTTCGGGTTTCTATAAACCCCACCATATCCTGCTGCCCCTGGGGACTACACGCCATATCTAAAATAAGAGTATCAGCAACATCCTTTTTCTTATTTAGAAATTCTGCTATAGCCACCCAATCCAGATTTTCCATCATCCCGTTGCAACGGCACAGTATTACTCCTAAAGCCATCTTTTCCACCCCTAATTAGTCATTTCTCGTCTTAACTACAAAGCGTTCTACTTTACCGTTAATATCCACACATGTCCACATAATTTTATTGGTACCTACTCTGGGTATCAGCTTAGCTGGATAATACCCTAACTGGTAGGGGAGCCTAGTTTCGATTGCACCTTGGGGACATATTTTGGTACAGGACATGCAGTCCCAGCAGTCCCGATCTGCACGACAATAGGCTTTTCCTTCTTTCAAGGTCAATAAGTTACCTGGGCATATTTGTTCACATAGTGGCTCTTCTTCTGCCCTACAGCCATCACACTTATTTAGATTAATTTTTGGCGGCACTATAAATTCCCCCTTTATCTAACCTTTATGAAAATCAAGGTTGTAATCTTTCGCCTGGTAGGATTTGTTCATAAGGGCGCTTATACATTTCTATTTCGTCAGTCTCTTGATTTTTACGAGAGTTGACAAAACAATCAAACTCCTCATTATTTACCTCTGGATAATCAACTCTGGTCTGCCAACCCGGCCAACGGGTTTCTTTACGGAATAACAGGTGATGGATCAAAACTTCTGCTACATCCAGTCGGTCAATCACTTCATGACAGCTCATCAGATCATGTAAATCTTCAGCTATCAAATATTTAACCTGACCCTGAAGCATTTTTATATTCTTTAAAGCATATTTTAACTGTTCTTCAGTCATCCGGAAAAACTGGTGAACTCCCCCAGCGTACTCATCCATCAGCCGCTGCATTCTTTCTTCCATTTCCCGCCACTGAACACCGTCCCCTTCCTGTTCCATTCGGAACAAGGGAGCATAAACCCTGGCCTTTTCTGCTTCAATTTGTTTTTCATCAACCTCTGGCTGGCTTTTCAATCCTGCAATATATTTAACAGCACCTTGGGCAGCCAGTAAGCCTTCTGCTGCACAACCGCCAACAAATTTATTAGGGACTCCGCCGGAAACATCACCACAGGCAAATAAGCCCGGTAATGTTGTGGACCAATTAGTATCTACCCAATAACCGCTGGCTGTATGACCACCTACTATATATGGGTCATTACCGTAGATTTCTATTGGCTCCTTTTTTAAGTCCTGCCCCCTAGCGGCCAGAAATAAGACATAAGTTGGCCTTTCATTTAAGTAATCGGTTTTCATTTGTTTAATATCTTCATCACTCATATTACGGGTATCTACAAAGCAGGGGCCCCGACCCTCCTGCCATTCCTCCATGGGGGCATTAGCCCGGATATACCGAGGTGCTGCTTCTCCCCCTAGATGGGCATATCTTTTCTCTAGTATTTTTTCTCCCTTGGCATTAATCATAGGAGTTTTATAGCCTACAGAAATAGTATCGATTGGACCGTTAAAATCCTTAGTTCTAGTTGCACACCAGCGCATTTCAAAGGTAGTCATTTCTGCTCCTGCCCGGATACCCATGGCATAACCTGTGCCGGTATTAAAGGGGCAGTACCACAACTGATGATGGCTATCGATACCATCATTCTGATAGGTCTTATACAAACCAGCAGCTCCACCGGTAGCAATACAGGTTGCTTTGGCTTTGACAACATACATCTTCCCGTTTCTTACTCCAAAGCCAATAGCTCCTACTACTTTGTCGTCACTGACCAAAACGTTGGTTGCCGTTACCCTGTTTAATATTTCACAGCCATATTCTCTAACTTTCTCCGCAATAATTGGCTTCATGGACTCACCCTGGATGGTAATATCCCATTTCCCTCTGGTTTTATACTCTTCTGAATCCTCATCCTTTTTTATAGGCAGTCCCCATTGTTCCCACTCTTCCGCAGGCTTATTTAAATTTTCAGCCACCTTGATAGCTAGATCTTCCCGAATTAATCCTCCGGCCTGAGAACGGCTCCACTTAACAAATTCTTCTATAGTTCTATCTTTTTTTAGATAAGTATTGATAGCATCCATACCTGCAGCCAGGCAGCCACTGCGGTCAATATAGGCCTTTTCCATAAGGGTAACCTTTAAATCAGGATTTTGCCTTTTAGCTTCAATTGCTGCAAAACAGCCTGCATTACCTGCACCAATAATCAAAAAATCCGTTTCCAAAACTTCTACTTCTATTTCATCAACTGTTTTCGGTAAAATCTTTTCAGCACACATTTTATCTCCCCCATTTAAAGAAAGTTTCTATTGCATCAAGGGATAACCCATCAACGGTAACCACACGGACATAGTTAAAATTGTATATATATTACAAATTAAAGATAATGGAATACCAAATTTCATTACCTCACCCATAGACATATCTACTGCACTCCAAGCGATAAAGAACGCAGTAATCGACATGGGGAGGAAGAAGGAATAACTTAAACAATTTACAACAATCATAGTGAAAGGCAGAACGTTGAAACCTAATTCCGGTGCCAGTGTTATACAGAGCGGTATGAACATTGCACCCATGGCCGCAGCACTTACAATACCAGCTCTAGCAATTTGAGTTGCAATAACAATAATAATTAAAATAATAATAGGTGGCAGCCCAATAATTGTATCACCCATAGGCGCCAGTACCAGATCAACCATCCATTGAACAGCACCAGATTTATGAAGTGCGGTCCCCATGGAAATTGCACCACCTAGTAAAATCCAGGTATCCCACATAATATGTGGACCAATTTGACTGAATTTAATTCGGCTAAAGGGTAGGAATACTAAAAGAACCAGTAAAAGAGCAACCATTCCGGTACTAAAGCTATGGAGAGTTTTTTCGGTTATCCATAGGAATACACAAATAGCCAGTGAGCCTAAAGCCCATTTTTCCGGCCAAGTAGTGGGTCCTAATTCAGCTTTCATCTTAGGAAGCTCAACAGCTGCTCCAGGAATTTCTACATTCCACAGCTTAAAATACCAAATAGTATAGAAAAAAGCGACAGGAATAAGCCCCCATAAAGGAACGTTTAATATTAACCAATCCATCCATGTAACTTGAATATTAACTGCATCTTCAAGCATCCCTGCCATCAGGATATTAGGAAAATGGGCAGTAAGAATAATCATGCTAGTAAAGAGAGGCATCAAACCACAAATCAATAAAAATAAACCTTTATTTATTCTTTGAGCTTCAGGCAAATGCTCCTTACCGGACATTAGACTTGAAAATCCTTTAGCCAAAGGCAGTAATAAGCCTGTTTCTGCGACAGTAGGAAGGAATCCGCTGATGGCAAAGTCAGCCGTAGATAACCCAAAAAATATCCTAGTTACTTTTACCGACCGGAACAAATCAGTAATAGTAATAGCAATCCTTTTTCCCAGTGGAGTGCCCACCATTATCCCAGCAAAAGTAAAAGCTCCGGCGGTCAAAAAAAATGCATTACCTGAAAAAGCAGAAAAAGCGTCAGGTATCTTAAATCCTCCAAGCATTACTACAAACCCAGGAGCTAAAAGTCCAACAACAAATTTCTGCAAGGAATTGCAAATCATAATAATCATAAACCAAAAGAACACACCTAATATTGACTGGGCATCCGGCTTAAGCCCTGGTAAGGAAGGACCAAAATGGAACAAGAACATAATAGAAAAACCAGCAATTAGACCCCAAAATTGTTTAGGTTCTGTACCAAAAATCAAATTTGGCTTTTGGGCAGTCGAAACATTGACAGTTTCAGTACTCACAAATTCTCCTCCTCTCAAATTATCTAAATGTTTAATAAAATACATTAAAACTAAGCTATCTGTATTTACACCCCTTTCATAAGTATAATTTATACTAGCAATAGTCTAATTGCTTATAACCAGCATAAATGATTAACTAAATTATAACTTGTGAAAGGTAGTGCTACTGTCAGGTGTTTTGCAAATCTTCCGTCACCATTCTTGCATTTTTAGTGTCAGCTAGCTGACAAAACCCAATAAATATTAAAATAGACGAAAAAAAAACCCCCTTAAGAGGTATTTAAGTAAAACTGCGCAATTTGGAAAAGTCTTTAATTATTATTTCCCGTTTATAATAATCAATAACTCCCCGGTCCTTAAACTGTTGCAAAAAAAGAGTCACACTCTGCCTGGAAGTACCAATCATGCTGGCAATATCTTTATGAGTTAAAACTATATCTAAAATAGTATGATCATCATATTGGCGTCCGCATTGTTTAGCCATACTTAAGATAAGCCTGGCTAGCCTAGCCTCCACATTATAATAGACAAGGTCATGGATAATTGTTTCGGCATGCCTTAACCTTCTGCTCAAAACCTGAGAAATTTTAAGGTTTAATTGGGGCTCCATAGATAGTATTTTAAAAAAGTCCTCCTTTTTTACAGCTTGCAATCGTGTTGTTTCTAATGTGGTTGCAAAACACTGCCGGGACATGCTACATAAAGCCTCAGCCAGGCCGCAAACCTCACCTGCATGTCTGATAGAAATGGTTATAAATTCTCCATCCATTGTAATTCTGTAAATCTTAATTCTACCTGCTTCGATAAAATAGATATAATTAGGCAAATCGCCTGGCGAAAAAACATTATGTTCTTTTGGAAAGACTAGTGGTATGGAGTACTCTTTAAATAATTTCTGTTCTTCCGAAGAAAGGTGGATAAAATATTTTTCATCATTCATATCAAACACCCTCTTCATCTCAAAATCTTTATGTTCTATATATATTCAATAAAAATATCTTATATCCTTTATGGTTTGTGATTTTTTTCTATAATGTTTCTATACCCGGCAGTTTCCCTGATATTATCCAATTCTGGGTCATCTATAGCATATTCTATATTGCTTGCATCTAGCCTGACAGAACGTTCTAATGCCTTTAGTGAGTTTTTAAAGTCATTAGCTCTTGAATAGGTGCAGGCCAGATTATACCACCCGTCAGCATAAAAGGAATTTAGAGCAAGAGCTTTTTTATGATATAAAATTGCCTTATCATATTCTCCTAAAGCGGTAAACTCAACTCCCACATTAGAGTAAACCAAATATGATTCCGGGTCTAATCCCAAGGCTTTTTCATAGCTGGCTAAAGCCTCTTTTCTTCTCCCCTGGTTTGATAATTCTACGCCAATATTGATAAGTGTTTCTACATCTTCTGGGCTTAATTTCAAGGCCTTGGTGAACTCTTGTAATGCCGCTTTTGTTTGACCTAATATGGCATAAATTTTCCCTAAATTATATTGGGCTTCAAAAAAATTAGGTTCAATCTTTAAAGATTCCCGATAAAAAGCAATTGCCTGCCCATAATCTCCTTGTTCTCTAGAGACATTTCCCAGGCAATGGTAGCAATCAGCAATAATTTCAGGATCTGTACATAGAGCCCTCTTGAAGGCAGCTTCAGCTTCTTCGAACAACCCCTTTTCCTTATACCACACACCCATCGGGAAATTAATTCCCTCTGTCAATGGAGCCTCATCTAATAGCTTCATATATAACCTTTTTGCTTTTTTAAAATCGTGTTTGTCTACTGCATTTAACCAGTCCTGGTATAGCTTACTCACCACCAATTGGCACCCAACCTTTCGTACTGCTTTTTATTCACAATTGTATTGTTCTTCCATTCACAATATAATAATAATGTGGAGTCAATTTATAAGTCAGTGTATACATGCATGTTAGCTCACCTGACGTGTCCACATGAATGTCTAGCTTATATGATGTGTCACGATGAAAGTCATTCTATCAAGATGTTTCATCGTCTATTTTTATCTCGCCCACTCGCTCACTGACATCTTGAATATCCATTGAGCTTCAGACGCGCCCACAATATATTAGAAAGGGGTGGAAGGTTTGAACAGAAAGAAAATAATACTTGTCTTAATAATATTACCCCTTTTGCTCTTTACCTTAACCTCTATTTCTTATAAAGATGGTGTAATTATTATTTCCCCTTTTAAAGCACAAATCAGCGATATTCAAAAAAATATTGCAGATGCAAAAGCGCTGGCTCAAAGCCTAAGCCTGGAAAATCCCCAAACCCCTTTTCTCATTATCAATTGTCCGGAATTTCTGGCTAAAACACCTCTCTTGCAAAAATTTGGCGGCCATTATCTGCCTATACTAAATACAGCCTTCCTCTACCAACCCTCAGCTAATAATATTTATCATGAGTATTTTCATTTTATCCAGGATAGTTCCTATAAACTCGACTTCAAAGATAGCCATTCTTACTGGGTATTAGAGTCTTCTGCCCGCTGGTTTGAAAATTATACCTTGGAAAACTATCTAGAAATCTTCGACTGCAGCACTGAATCCCTTTTTAATACCCCTTATATGGCGAGATATGAGCGCTGGATGCTTTTTAGAAAACTAGTTGAATATTGCCCAAATGTAATCTCTTCAATTTTTCAAGATTTAAAAGTAAACCAGGATCCCTGTGAAACTCTAAATAAGCTGCCTTTTTTCCAAGAAGCTTTTGTTGAGTTAATTACAAAAGACTTTCAGGATAATTATCAGGGGCATTACAAAGAGTCTTTAGATTTTAAAAATACTATTATTGTTGAACCTTTTCAATTTAATTTTACAAAGATTGATGCTCCTCTCCATACAACTCCTGAAAACAAAATCTATTACTTAGCCTTCAATAGAGATTTAGAGGTTATAGAACCCTTGCCTGGAGATAATGGAGAAACTATCTATCCAAACTGTTACATTTTAGGTGTTATCAATGCCTGTGACAGTCAAAAAACTATCCGGGTTTTCAAGGATAATCAGGAAAGCTACTTTTACACATATTTAAGCCCTTAGGCAAGTACCTAAGGGCTTTACTTAACCTTCCATGAAATATTTCATGCTGGTTTTTTTAAGTTCCTTTTCACTATATAAAAGGTCATAATTATCAATGTTTATTATCTCAGCCATTTCTTTTGCCAGTTTAGAACACTCTTCTTTGGTCTCGGCATGGATCATAGAAAAAACATTGTACGGCAATTTAGGAAGCATTGGCCGGTGATAACAATGGGTAACTCGGGCAAAAGAAGCCAGTTTATTACCAACCTCTTCAATCCTAGCCTCTGGCACCTGCCAAATTATCATAGGATTAGCCTTTAAGCCCATTTCCCTGTGGCGCAGAGCTGCACCAAAACGCCGAATATATCCTTGTTCCTGAAATTCTTTAATCTTCTCTAAGAGTGTTTGTTCACTTATACCCAAACGTAAGGCAATTTCCCGGTAGGGTTGAGCAACTAAAGGAAGGTCTCCCTGAATTTCTTTAATAATTGCTTTATCCAAGTCACTAAACACTACCCTTCTCCCCCTTTTACACCCGGCACATGAAAATTGACCTTGATTTTAAATAATCTTATTGCAGGAAGATTATAGACTTTCTGTCCTGTTCTTTTCTCAATGTCCCTTAGTGTTTTCTCTAGATGACCTTGTGAAGGAGTAATTAATGTAAACCACAGGTTATAATCATGATTACGGAGGTAATTATGAGTTACCCCTATATAGCCATTAACCACTTCTGCAACTTGAGATAAGGTATCAGGGGGAACTTCCATCGCACAAAGGGTACTTTTGTAGCCTAGTTTGCGGGAATCCATAATCGCGCCTAAACGCCGGATTATCCCTTGCTCCTTTAACTTAGAGAGTCGTGCTACGGTTTCATCCTCAGTTATCCCCAGCTTTTCGCCTATTTCTTGAAATGGCCGAGAGCAGACAGGGAAATCCTTTTGGATGATACCTAAGAGATCCTTATCTATATTATCCATATTATCTCTCCTTGGACAAACCAATTTCTTCATCGGTCAAATAACAAGCAGGGTCAGCTTCCCAGAAATCACCTGTCACTGCTTCGGCTCTAGCCCTAAAGTTGCCGTTACAGACATCCAGCCATTGACACTGGGCACACCGTCCTTTTAATAAGCTTTTTCGACTTTTTAGTCCGTTTAAAACAGGATGGTTAGGGTCAGTCCAGATATCACCAAATTTATTCTCCCGAACATTCCCAAAAGTATGATTTTGCGTGAACTGATCAGGATGCACATTACCAAACCAATCCACCTCTCCAATGGCTATGCCGGTACGATTACCACCATTAAACCTTAGTAATTCCAAGACCTTTTTGGCCCTTTGGGGGTCTTCCTTAAGGAGCCTTAGATAAAGATATACACCGTCAGCATGGTTATCAACCGTCAGGACCTCTTTATCAAGTCCCTTATTTTTAAAATACCTGACCTTATCTATAATCAGATCTAGCGCCTGGCGAGTTTCACTATGAGAAATATCCTCTTTTATCATTTCACTACCCCGACCTGAGTAAACCAAATGATAAAAACAGATCCGGGGGATTTTAACTTCTTCAACTAAATCAAAAATACCATCAAGTTCATGATAATTATGACGGTTAATTGTAAACCGCAAACCTACCTTTTGACCTTCAGCTAAACAGTTCTCAATACCCCTTAAGGCCAGCTCAAAAGCACCTTTTTGTCCTCGGAATTTATCATTGTTATCTCCAAGACCATCTAGACTGATACCCACATAACCAACGCCAATTTCCTTCAATTTTTTAGCAGTTTGGCGGGTTATCAAAGTTCCATTGGTGGAAAAAGTACTGCGAATACCCAGTTTGGCCGCATATTCAGCCAAATAAAGGATATCATCCCGCATAAAAGGCTCTCCACCGGAAATTAATAGAACAGGCACATTAAAACTTTTTAAATCATCTATAAATTTTACTGCTTCTTTAGTAGTTAATTCACCAGCATATTTTTTGCTGTCGGAACCTGCGTAGCAGTGGATGCATTTTAGGTTACAGGTTTTTGTGCAGTTCCAAACTACCACCGGACCCCGATCATGGGTAGTCCCATGACAGGTACCCTGGGATCTATGACTGTAGCGCAGTGTGTCACCAAAATTATCTGTATCGACTAAAAGCTTGCTTATTCCTATCATTAAGGGCTACCCTCCCCGTTTTTTTTATATTCTTATATAGTTTAACAGATTTTCAGGAGACTGGTCAAAAAATTATTACTAAATTGCTTGCTATAATAAACTCATATATTAAACTTCTAAAAACATTACTACATAAGTGCAAAAAACAATATATTATAAAAAATATTTATGAATATATTGATTTGTGAAAGTAATTATTATAATATTTACTTATAACATACAATATTTCAAAATTGAATGAAGGGAGGACCTTGGTTTGCGAAAGCATTTATTAATTACCTGTTTACTAGTTTTGGTTTTGGGGTTGATTCTATCTGGTTGTGCTGGTAATGAGAATAAGACTAAAAAAGAAAAAATTGATACAAAAGAGGTACAACAGATGTCAGCATACATAGGCACAGATGCCTGCATAACCTGTCATAGTGAAACAGGCCAAGGATTTGCCATAACCAGCCATGCCGGAATTTTTAAATCACTTGATCAATACAATACGGATTGGAAACAGACGGCAAATGTCTGGGATGATGCCAATAAGGAAAATCCAGCTACTAAAGAAATCAATTTAGAAAATTCATCTGGTGTTATGATGGATAGCTATGTAGTTAGTAGTATAGACGGCTTTTCTCAGGAACTATACCGGGTAGCCTCACTTGAAAAATCTGAACAGGGTTACGAGCTTGCAGCGGCATCCCTAAAGGATTATAACAGTGATGGAATTCAAGATTGGTCAGCCAAAGCATATTCATGTGCTGAATGTCATAGCCCAGGTTTAGCAGCTCAAGGATTAGGAGTTAAGAACCTTGAGCCTGGAATAAGCTGTGAAACCTGCCACGGCCCTGGCAGCATCCATGCTCAAACTAAAAGAAAAGAGGCTATAAGTATTAACCAAAATGCATGCATAACATGTCATACTTTAGGTCAACCTAGTGAAACCAAGGATGGTAGCTCATTAATTGCCGAAAATCATTATGGAACCCGTAACTGGTTTGCATCTGACCACTATACCAGTGGTTATGTCAATTGTCTAAGCTGCCATACTTCACATGAAGTAAATCAAGAAGGCTCAATGCTAAAAGGAGATAATTTTACAGAAAATTGTGCTAGCTGTCATAAAGATGAAAACTTTGACATTGAGGAAATAATGTGGGAAAACCCAACTGACCTTCACAGTCACATAACTAGAGACCACAGTTTTGGTGCTATACCATATGAAAAAATAGGTGATAACCCTGAAACTAAAGAAGTAGAAATAACAGATCCAACAATTATAAAAAAATTGAAATCATTAATAAAATAGCCCATTAACCCCATGTCTCATCATGGGGTTAATTCCCAGTTATTGTATTTGCCCCAAAAACTTGTTTCTTATTATAATTCAATTATTATTGATAAATAATTCACAAGGAGGTATTTTATCTTGACTTATGCAAGCCTCAATCCTTTGTTAGCTAACTTAAATAACCTCTACCTCGAATATATCGGGTTAATTGTTTTATTGAGTACAGTTGGAGTTTTGTTAGGTATAACTGGTCATTTTCTGATTATAGGTCCTAATGCCAAACGCCTGGGGAAACTTAAGCCTGAAATAGTGCGGCTTACTCCCTTCGAAAGAACAGCCCATTTTGTTCGTATGCTTAGCTTCGTTCTCCTGGCCTTTACTGGTATTGCCTTTGCCCTTTTCCATGTGGGCTCCCTAGGCTTAAGTTATGTCGCAGCCTATAAAATCCACCTTGTATTTGCAGCTTTATTCATCCTTTCATCCTTAAATTCAATTTTCATCTGGTTAAAAGACTGTATCTTCAAAGCCTACGACTGGGACTGGTTTAAGGTAATGGGAGGATATTTAACCCGCAAAGAAATTCATCCTCCTTCTGGAAGATTTAATGCAGGACAAAAGGCTTTCTACTGGTTTAGTACGTTTTTTACCATCTTAATTATTTTTTCTGGCCTCATGCTGGCTTATCCAGGAAAATTCGGACTTAATTCATTGCTTTGGGCTGCGGTACTTCACGGTATTTCTGCCATTGGCTTAATAGCGGGTGTTATCGCCCATGCTTATTTAGGAAGTTTAGCTAACCCTGGTACAATTGGGACAATTATTCATGGTAAGGTTTCTCGGGAATGGGCTAAAAACCACCACCCCCAATGGTTTGAAGAAATAAAGGAAAAATAATTATCTTAAAAAAAAAGACGGGACAGGGATAACCCCCTGTCCCGTCTTTTTACAAAAACTCCCGCCAACGATCCTCAATATTAGTAAGCACTGGCGCGCCACCAGTATGCCAAAACAATACTTTTTCTCCGGGTTTTATAATTCCTTGTTCGATATAATTCAATAATCCTGCCATCGCTTTTCCTGTATAAGTATAATCTAGAACAATTCCTTCATGCTTAGCAAGCTGTTTTATTGCAAATAATGCTTCTGGTGTAGGAATTCCATACCCCTCACCGATAAATTTATCTTCAATCAAAAGTTCTACAGCATTTGGCTTCTTTATTTGTCTATCCTTTAACAATGGTATTATTTCATCTATGCAGATGAGAATCCGCTCTTTCACTTCTTTTTCCTAAAAGTTAATTTCCTGTAAACATATTCCTTTATTTCTCTAATTCAGTAGGAGTTTCCTTTTTTTTGTTGAAGATAACAGATAGATTATTTCTTGATAAGGTGGATTTCTTTATGGCTAGGTCAAAACTTTTTTTAATAGTAATCTTTTCGGCTATGTTAATATTCCCCAACTGCACTAATAAACCTCAAAATTTAACATATACCCTGCCCCACCTGCCTTATCCTATTGCTAAGGAAAAAGCACTAATTACTGTTGCTGGTCAAGGTCCCGAGGGATTAGTGGTCGCCAAAATCTGTGATGATTTAAAAATCGGTAATACCTTCAGCTATAAAGCAACTATTGATGATTTAAAAAGTAGAAATAGTTTACTCGTTGCAGTAGGTGTAAGTAAAGTGGGTATGGAGAGCATCCATACCGATTTAGAACAAGAAAAGCAAAGGATTGTCCGCTTAGTAGCAAAGGCTAGCGAGCAGCGCATTCCCATTATAATGGTTTATCTAGGTGGGTCAAATCGCTGGGATATTTTAAACCAAGAAATGCTCTTGGCAGTTGGCAACTATGCCAATTACATCATAGCTATTAGTTCAATAAAAAGCGAAGATTTTTTTCGTGCAATTGCTGTAGAAAATAGTATTCCCTTTACTTTAGTGAAAGACATGGAACGTTTTCATGTCCCCCTCAATTCCGCTTTTAGATAGGTGACTTATGAATAAAAAACTTTTTTGGTGGGTTTCTTTAATTCTAGCTTTTTTCTTATCTACCTATTTACTAAAGTATTTGCTGCTGCCTTTTTCATTTCAAATTTTAGAAGATCTAGAAAGGAGCATAATCTCCAATAATAATGGCTTGCTAATCATTGCTGCTATTAAAACAATTATTTATGAGACCCTTTATGATTTGCCCGTATTTATCTTTAGCTATAGTTTTGTTTATTTTTACTTTCAACGCACAAACCTTGTGCTAAAAGTTTTTTATCTATTTGCTATTACACTTTGCTTTTATTTTATTACTCTCAATACCTATGATTCTGCCTTTGAACTAATCACTATAAGTTCAATGTTAATTGTCCAAATAATTTTATTAGCTATCTTTCAGAATAATTATGACAGCTTTTTCTCTAGCCTTTTTGTCTTATTTCAACTCAAATTAGCATTTTCGTGTTTATTATTATCGCCTTGGCTAAACCAATATGGGGTAGGTTATAGCGACTTAGTCACTAACATTAAAATTAGCGCAAGCTATTTGAGTAGAACCAGTATTTTAAATTTTGTCAGCTTTGCCTTTTTTCTTCCCTTTACAATTGGTGCAGTCTTCTCTATTCTCTTATCGATTTTATACTCAAGACGATTAGAGAGTGAACAGAGAGAAAAGCAAAAAGAAAAGGAACTGCTCAAGATGCAGATGCTGGCTGAAGAAGCCCAGGTTTGGCAAGAACTGCATTTTCTTATTCATGACCTAAAGTCGCCCTTAGTGACAACTGCAGGTCTAAATTCCTTAATTGAAATTAAAGTCAACGATCCTCAAATAAAAGAATATTGTCAGAAAATTGGAGATTCTGTAGAAGCTGTTAATGATATGATTTCGGAGTTTTTGCATAATGAAAAGAGAAAAGTAATTAATATTGAAGATTTTATCAACTTTGTTCGAGCAAATGTAATTGTCAAAAATGCCAATCCACAAGTCTGCTTTAAAATTGCACCTAACTTACCTCAAATAAATATTAATAGAATCAGAATGGCCCGAGCACTAATAAACGTAATTGAAAACGCTATTCATGCTGTTAGTTCAGAGTCAAACCCTCTAATTTTTATTAAAATAAACAGCGATAAAGATAATAAAGTTCTTTTTACAATAATTGATAATGGTAGTGGCATATCCCAGGTAAATTTAGCAAATATATGGAATGTCGGTTTTTCTACCAAGAATAAATCAAGGGGTTTAGGAATGAGCTTTGTGAAAAAAGTCATTGAAGATCATAGTGGCCTGATAAAAGCTTCTAGTATTCTAGGCAAGGGTACTGTAATTCAAATTGTTTTGCCGGGAGTTGAAAGCTAATGACTAAAATACTAATAATTGAAGACAACGCTGATATTCAATATACACTAAAGGAAATATGCAGTCATGGGGGCTGGCAAACACAATTAGCTAATAATGGTCAAATTGGCTTACAGCTTTTTAAAACTACTAGATTTGATTTAGTTATAGCGGACTATCATATGCCAGTTTTAGATGGATTAATGACCATAAAAGCTATTCGGGAGCTTGATAAAAAAATACCTATCCTAGTTTTAACAATAGATGAGAGACAGGAACTAGCTAATGAACTTTTAAAGGAAGGAGCAACAGATTTCGCTTTAAAACCCATTAAGGCACCAGACTTAATAGCCAGAATAATGATAAATCTTAAAGTAGCCGAACTAACGCAAAGACAGGAAAGCGCCTATGTAATTAAAGGTATTAATAAAAACACCCAAGCTATAATTATCAGTTTTTTGGAAAAACTTGAAAAGCCTATGTTAATTGAAGAAATTGCCCAAGGTACAAATCTGGCCTACCAAACAGTCCATCGTTATTTATCACACTTAGTCCAAGAAGAACTAGTAGGAACTGAGTACGATTACGGGAAATTAGGAAGGCCTAAAAATGTATATTGGATTAAGACAAATTAATAAGCTATTTATCACTTAAAATAACTCTTCCCTCGTGGATAGGGTTTTTATTTTTGATTAGAGAAAAAAGAGAAAAAATAAGAAACTGGATATGCTTATGTTATTCTGTAATATATCAGCACTATTTAATATTTCTGTTATATTTCAGTTTAGGGGGATGTCACTTGACAGAACAAGTAATTTTAGAAGTTTGCAATTTAAAAACCCATTTCTTTACAGAAGCAGGTACTGTTAAGGCTGTTGATGGAATTGGTTTTACTTTAAATAAAGGGCAAACATTAGGTATAGTTGGAGAATCAGGCTCAGGAAAATCAATTACTGCACTATCAATAATGGGCCTAATACCTACTCCTCCAGGCAAAATAATTGACGGGCAAATAAGATTTAAAAATCTTGACCTACTTCAAGCCTCGGAGAAAGAAATGAGGAAAATTCGGGGTAATGAAATAGCCATGATTTTTCAGGATCCCATGACTTCCTTAAATCCTGTGTTGAAAATAGGTGAGCAAATTGCAGAAGCTATTGTTTTTCACCAAAAACTCAATAAAAAGGCTGCTTGGAAAAAAGCAGTTGAAATGCTTGACAAAGTAGGTATTCCTCAGGCTGCAGCAAGGGTCAATGATTATCCCCATCACTTTAGCGGCGGTATGCGTCAGAGAGCAATGATTGCTATGGCCTTATCCTGTAATCCGGAATTATTGATTGCAGATGAACCGACAACAGCACTTGATGTCACAATTCAAGCTCAAATACTGGATTTAATGAATCAATTAAAAGCGGAATATGACACAGCTATAATCATGATTACCCATGACTTAGGGGTTGTTGCAGAATTATGTGATAACGTCCTAGTTATGTATGCTGGAAAACCAGTAGAAATTACAGATGTAGATACACTATTTTCTAAACCAAAGCATCCATATACCTGGGGTTTACTTTCATCACTTCCAAAGCTCGATGATGAAAACCAAGCAAGACTTGAACCAATTGAAGGCAGCCCCCCAGACCTACGCAATTTGCCTCTAGGATGCAGCTTTTCAGATCGCTGCAAGGAAGCTCAAGGAATATGCCTAATTGCTGATCCTCCACTTGTAGAAGTTGATCAAGGTCATATGGTAGCTTGTCACTTGTATTAGGAAATGAGGGGTTTTATGTCCGAATCTATCTTAGAAGTTAAAAATCTTATTAAATACTTTCCCATTACTAAAGGTATTCTTTCTAAACCAGTTGGTGCTGTCAAAGCAATTGACGATATTTCATTTACTATAAACAAAGGAGAAACCTTAGGTCTAGTAGGTGAAAGCGGCTGTGGTAAATCAACGACAGGCCGCTGTATTTTAAGATTATTAGAACCTACCTCCGGTCAAATTCTTTTTAATGGCCAGGATATTGCCAAGCTTGATAGCTCAGAGATGCGGCTGTTGCGTAAAGATATCCAGATAATATTTCAGGATCCCTATGCCTCACTGAATCCGCGGCTTACTATAGGAGATATGATTGCTGAACCCATGCGTAATTTTGGAATAGGAACCAGAAAAACTCAAGAAAAAAGGGTTCAGGAGCTATTGGAAATTGTAGGATTAAGCTCCTACCATACTTCCCGGTACCCCCATGAGTTCAGCGGTGGGCAGAGACAGCGAATTGGAATTGCTAGAGCCCTTAGTGTTAATCCCAAGCTAATTGTTTGTGATGAACCGGTATCTGCGCTGGATGTTTCTATTCAAGCTCAGGTTATCAATTTATTAAAGGACCTTCAAAAGGAATTTAGTTTAACTTTATTGTTTATTGCCCATGACCTAAGTGTAGTAAAGCATATAAGTAACAGGGTTGCCGTAATGTACTTAGGTAGAATTGTGGAATTAGCTGACTATAAAAATCTTTACAAGGAACCCATGCACCCTTATTCCCAAGCTTTGTTTTCAGCAATTCCTATTCCTAATCCCGGATTAAAAAAGAACAGAATTCTTTTAGAGGGTGATGTGCCAAGTCCAATTAATCCACCATCGGGCTGTAACTTCCATACCCGGTGTCCACAAGCTTTAGATATTTGCCGACATGAAAAACCGGTCTTAAAAGAACATAAAACCAAACATCTGGTCTCATGCCATAATCTAGATTCCGAGCAGAGGAGGTGTAAAGGAACAGATAAAACCAGTCTACCAATTAATTACTAATAGATACGAGGGGGTATAAAAATGCAAGGAAAGAAATGGATTTTAGTATTTATAGCGCTTTTAAGTTTGTCTCTGATTTTTGCCGGCTGTGGTGGTACCACTCCCGAGCCCAAACAAGAGGCTGAAGCACCTAAAGAGCCAGAAGTAAAGGAAAAAGTACTGGTTTTTGCCCGGGGCGGCGATAGTGTTGGCCTAGACCCCGCCAATGTTACAGATGGTGAATCCTTTTATGTATCTAGAAATATTACTGATACTTTAGTAGATTATGAGGATGATAACACAAATATTATTCCTGGATTGGCAAAAACATGGGGACCCAAAGACAAAGACGGCTTAATTTGGACCTTTAACTTACGAGAAGGTGTCAAATTCCACGATGGCACACCTCTTAATGCTGAAGCAGTGAAATTCAATTTTGACAGGTGGATGTTTGAAGATAATGCTTACCGCTTTGAAGGAGAGGCTTTCGAATATTGGGGATATATGTTTGGCGGGTATCCTGGTGTTGTCAAAGAAGTTAGAGCAGTAGATGAACTAACTGTAGAAGTTGAGCTCACTCAACCATTTGCCCCATTTATCAATAACCTGGGAATGCCTTGCTTTGGTATTTCTAGTCCAGACGCTATTAAAAAATACGGAAAAGACTTCTTTAAAAATCCTGTTGGTACAGGTCCCTTCAAATTTGTCGAGTGGCTTAAAGATGATAAAATTGTTCTAGAAAAGAACGGGGACTACTGGGGTGAAGGCCCCAAGCTGGATAAGTTAATATTTAGAGCAATACCCGATAATTCTGCCCGTTTAATGGAACTGCAGGCAGGCACCATTGATATTATGATAGGTTTAAGTCCTGAGGATTCCACCATTGTTGAGCAAGACTCCAATTTGCAGTTATTACATAGACCAAGTATGAACGTAGGTTACCTAGCACTACATAATGAGAAGGAACCGTTTGACAATGTGCTTGTCAGAAGAGCCTTAAACCATGCTATTGATAAGAAAGCCTTGATAGACGCCTTTTATGCAGGCTTAGCTAAACCCGCTAAAAATCCATTGCCACCATCTTTATGGGGCTATAATGATGCCGTCCAGGACTATGAGTATGACCCAGCAAAGGCCAAAGCTTTGTTAGCAGAAGCTGGCTATCCCAACGGCTTTAAAACCGAGCTGTGGGCTATGCCTGTAGCCCGTCCGTATATGCCACAGCCCAAGGAAATTGCTACTGCAATGCAGCAACAGTTTGCTGCCATAGGTGTAGAAGCTGAGATAGTAACAATGGATTGGGGAACTTACCTAGAAAAAGGTGAATTCGGCGAGCACTCCATGTATCTAATCGGCTGGAACGGTGATAACGGTGACCCGGATAACTTTTTATACGTTCTTTTAGATAAGGATAATGCAAAAGTGGGTTCAGCTGGAAACTTTGCCTTCTACAAAAGCGACAAAGTCCATGACATGTTAATCGCAGCTCAAAAAGAAACTGACCAAGCTAAGAGAGCTAAATTATATGAGGAAGCTCAGGTTATCATCCATGAAGATGCACCTTGGATACCCTTAGTACATTCGACACCTCCTATAGCTGCTAAAAAATCGGTCAAAAACTTCATACCACACCCAACAGGAGGAGAGTCTACCTTCTGGAAAGTTGATATTGAATAAAATCATAATAAACTAACTTGGGGGGCCTTAGTGGCTCCCCATAATTCAATCTCTACCAGACAAGAAATTAACTTTTTTTCGGGTATAAGGGAGGCAGTAACTAAATGGTAAATTATATCTTAAAAAGACTCCTGATGCTGATTCCAGTACTTACCGGCGTAAGCCTGCTTGCCTTTTCAATAATTCACATGATTCCAGGTGATCCTGCTCGCATAATTTTAGGTGAAAGAGCAAATGAAGCTTCGATCCTGGCTTTACAAGAAAAATTGGGTTTAAATGAACCTTTATATATCCAGTTTTTTAACTTTCTTAAGAATGTTCTTAGTGGAGACTTAGGCACATCAATTATCACCAATGATAAAGTAACCTATGAGCTATTAATATCCTTTGCTGCCACATTAGAGCTAACAATAGTAGCAATGATTATTGCAGTAGTAGTAGGTATTGCAGCAGGGACAATTGCCGCTGTTAAGCAGTATTCTATCTTCGATAATCTTAGTATGGTTGGGGCATTGGTTGGTGTTTCTATGCCAATTTTCTGGTTAGGTTTATTAATGATTTGGGCCTTTGCCTACAAACTAGGCTGGTTCCCCCCATCAGGCAGATTAGATGTAGCAATTGACGTCCCTCGGATAACCCATTTATTATTATTTGATTCACTTTTAGCAGGTAACTTAAATGCCTTCAAAAATATTCTATGGCACTTATTTATGCCTAGTTTTGCATTGGCCACCATTCCCATGGCAATAATTGCACGGATGACTCGCTCTAGTATGTTAGAAGTAATGCGTCAGGATTATATTAGAACAGCCCGAGCAAAAGGCCTACCGGAAAATATTGTAATATTTAAGCATGCCATAAAAAATGCCTTTTTACCGGTAATTACAGTAATCGGCTTACAATTTGGTATATTACTTGGGGGAGCTGTAATGACTGAAACTGTTTTTTCTTACCCGGGATTAGGCCGAAGGTTGTATCTGGCCATAATGGCTAGAGATTATCCTGTTGTCCAGGGTGGCATCTTATTAATTTCATTCTGCTTTGTCTTAGTTAACCTGCTTGTTGATTTAACTTATAATTATATTGATCCCAGAATCAAACTAGAATAGGTTGGGAGGTAACTATGAAAACTATTAAAGATATAAATACAGGAACTACTCCTCAACCACTTACAGATGAAAAGCTCGAAATAGCTGGCGGACTCTGGCAGGATACCTTTAAAAGACTAAAGAAAAACAAAATTGCTGTGTTTGGTGCAATCATTATCGGTATCTTATTTTTTTGTGCCATCTTTGCTCCTTTTTTAGCACCCCATGACCCCGAAAATGGATTATTAAAGGATCGACAGCAGCCTCCATCGGAAAAGTATCTCTTGGGTACAGATTCTCAGGGTCGTGATGTCTTAAGTAGAATCATCCATGGGGCAGGTATTTCTGTACAAATAGGTGTTATTTCCGTAGGCATTGCCCTACTAATTGGAACAACCCTAGGTGTGCTATCAGGATACTACGGCAGATGGATTGATGTTGGGATTATGCGTCTAGTAGATATAATGCTGGCTTTTCCCACAATTCTTTTAGCACTTGCCATAGTTACTGTTTTAGGCCCCAGTCTTAAAAATGCCATGATAGCTGTTGGTATCGTAAATATACCTAGATTTGCCCGAATTGTTCGTGCCTCAGTTTTATCAGTAAAAGAGACTGAATATGTAGAAGCTAGTAAAGCTATCGGATGTACAGACATGCAAATTATTTTCCGTCATGTACTACCTAACTGCCTCGCTCCAATAATTGTTCAAGCAACTCTGACAATTGGTACGGCAATCTTGGAAGCTGCTGGCTTAAGTTTTTTAGGTCTAGGTGCTCAGCCGCCTATGCCCGAATGGGGGGCAATGTTAGCAGACAGTAGAGGTTATTTGCGTCAAGCACCCTGGTCAGTTATGTATCCCGGTTTAGCTATCATGCTTACGGTGTTAGGTTTCAATTTATTAGGTGACGGCTTAAGGGATGCCTTAGACCCCAGATTAAAAGAATAGAGTAGGTAAACCTACTGAGTTAACTCGAGAAAGAATTGAAAATTGAAAATTTAGAATTAACATCTTTTATAATTTTTTGTTCCTTGAGCATAGCGAAAGGAATGATATTTTTTTTAAATAATAAAAAAACCTTAGTCCAACTAAATGGACTAAGGTTTTTTTATTACTTAAGGCTAGATACCTAAATCTTCATTTACCATGATTACATGGATTCTATTTTTATCATCAGGCATTTGACTGCGAATTACTGAATAAAAACGGCAAATTCGCTCAGGAGATTTACAATCAGAACAAATTTCCGTCTCTACACAGGGTGTTTTTCTACCTAATTTTTTTGCAAGAGCGGGTGCAGCTTTTTTTAGCCTTTGCCACGCCCCCTCATCATTATCAACAACTTTGTTTTTTCCAACTACTAAAATGACTTTTTCCGGACCAAAGCTAATAGCCGCTATCCGATTACCCTTGCCATCTATGTTAACTAGCGCACCTTCTTGGGTAAGAGCATTTACACTACTAAAATATACATCAGCCAACAAACTGTTTTTTCGGCGTTGTAAGTTTTCTTCCCGTGATATTCCCTTTTCAAATTGGTTTATCACTTTATACTTCCCGGAAACCAATTCATCAAAAATCCCGGTTTCCCGAAGGGTCAAAGAATTACCCATCCCGATAGTAGTTCCTTGAGGGATTAAGCCTAGGGCAATTTTTCGCGCCTCATTACTATCTTGTGCTAAATAGGCTTGAAAATTTTTTTCTTTAAGTTTTTGAATTAATTTTTCCATTAAAAGCCTCCACTTAATTATGACATTATCCTTTATTATACCTTATATAGGGTCAAAACTAACCGAAAATGTAGTGCTCTTAGCATTACTTTCAACATTAATAACGGCATTATGTCTTGCGGCAATACTATAGCTTACGGCAAGCCCTAATCCCGTACCATTTTTCTTAGTTGTAAAAAAGGGTGTTCCCAACTTTGGTATTAAATCCTTGGGTATTCCTTTACCTTGATCTTTAAAAACTAAAACAACTTTATTATCATGCATATATGTAGAAATATTTAGAATCCCACTTGGTCCCATAGCTTCTAAACTATTTTTAACAAAATTAAGAATTAATTGACGAATTTCATTTTCATCCAGAAGAAATTCCGGAATATCCCCGAGCTTAATATCAATACTTTTATTGGAATGAATTGCGTCGGCCTGCATGAGAGGGAAAAGCACTTGGATAATTTTATTAATGTTTTTCCTTTTTAAATCTAGGTTTCTATTTTTAGCAAGCAATAGATACTCTGTTATTATAGAATTTGCTCTATCAATTTCATTAATAATTGTAGTAAAGACTTCTTTTTGTTCTTTTTGTTCAGGTCTATTTGATAGCAATTGAATATACCCTCGAACTACTGTTATGGGATTTCTTAATTCATGTGCAAAGCTGGCAGCCATTTCTCCAACTAAGTTTAACCTTTCAAAACGGGCAATATTTTCCATCATTTGTCTTCTCTCATTAACTATCGCAGAAAGAATAAGTGCTGTTGCCATGATAAAACACAGAAAAAATTGAGATGACAAGATTAATTCATCAACAGTTGTCCTATCTACTATGCCAATATCATATGTACTCCATATTCCAATAATAGCAACTAAAGCTGTAGTAGTAGCTATTTCACGCTGACTATACCAATATATCAGCCAGAAATAATAGGGTAGTAACAAATATTTATAGGTAAGGGCGTTTACGGGATTGTTTCCTATTTGGCCGTTGAAAATTAGATAACTGGTAAAAGCAATTAAAATAAGCAGAGCTATATATTCCAAACGTTTCTTATAATTCCAAATAATATTATTATTTTGGACCCAAGTCAATATGAGTGGAGAAAGAATTATAATTCCCGCGACCTGAGCAAACCACCATTCAAATATAAAGCACCAAAGGCCATGGGGATAAAACACTCCCATTTTCCAGCTAAGAACTGCAAATATAGTACTAACAATAGGGCTGAGAATTCCTGCATATAGGATAAACTTTAGAACATTTCCTATAGTATTAAAAAAATCTGCACCTATCTGTCTGTTAACTAAATACATACCAGATATGGCTGTCAACATATTACCTAATCCTATAAGTAAAGATATGTTTACAGGATAACCATTTAATATAAAAGAGAACACGTCAGCGAAAAAAATAATTGGCCAATAAGATAGCCCTAATATTAATAAAATACCTAATGCCATTCCTGCGGCCGGCCAAATTATTATGCTTTCAACTTTAGTTGAAAAATCCGCACCTAAAAAAGAAATAAGAAAATAGCATACTAGGTACAAGATTATCTTATGATTTTCTTTAAAAGTCATCGGTGATTTACCCCCACTAAAGGAATCGTCTTAGTTTGACAGCAGAATAGCAACTAGTTTTGACTAAATATTTATTAGATGTACAATATTTGATAAAATTCTATTTAATTGTGGCATATACCTCCCCAAAAAATGCCAAATATTCCGACAGATATGTTTATAACACTACATAAAACTGGTTCTTTCCCCTATTAAATTACTCCTACCATAAATTGCGCTATGTATTAAATAGATAATTTGATTAAAATAGAGGTAGCATTACAAAAGAGATTAGAAAGGATGGGCATAGAATTGAAAAAACTAATTTTATTTATTCTCCTTTTTTCATTACTTTTTAGTATAGGTTGCCAAACCACAGGCCAGAGCCAAAACAACCAGAGTATTAAACCGCAGATGGCATATGAGCAATTACAAAAAGAAAAGGATATTATTCTTTTAGATGTAAGAACAACTGAAGAGTATAATGAAAAACATATTCCGGGCAGCCTACTGATTCCCGTTGAAGTTCTTAAGGAAGATGTTGAAGAAAAAATAAAGGATAAAGAATCAAAAATTTTTGTCTATTGCCGAACCGGTAATAGAAGCGCAACCGCAGCAAAGATTCTAGTAGAACTTGGATATACCAATGTCTTCAACATGGGTGGCATAATGGATTGGAAGTATGAGACAGAATCAAATAAGTAAAATTATGTAATTAATTAATATTTAAACTTGTCATACTTTTGTGATAATTATCATTGGTAATTTAGCGTGTATTTGCTATCATAATATAACAACAGGAAAAGGAGGCTTCTTATGGAATTATCTTTAGTAGATTTACGGCGAGCTTTTGAGGCAGAGGATTATATTTGTGATGATGAGGTTATTATGACTGTATACCTGGCCCTTAAATTACAAAAACCCCTTTTGGTAACAGGCGCTCCGGGAGTTGGAAAAACTGAAATTGCCAAGGTCTTAAGTAAAATTTTTCAAACGGATTTAATTAGATTACAGTGTTATGAAGGTTTGGATGAGAATAAAGCCCTTTACGAATGGAATTATCAAAAACAGCTGTTGCATATCCAGATTAATAAAGAAAGCGAGCAGCTAGGCCAGTTGGAAGCCGGTATTTTTTCTAAGGATTATTTATTAGAGCGACCACTCTTAAAGGCCATTCTGACAGAAAAAAGATCTGTTCTCTTAATAGATGAAATTGATAAAACCGATGAAGAATTTGAGGCCTTTTTATTTGAGGTGCTTTCTGATTTCCAGGTCTCCATACCTGAACTAGGAACAATCGCAGCTAAACAAATACCAATTGTGATTTTAACTAGTAACGGGGAAAGAGATCTTTCAGATGGGCTAAAGCGAAGATGCCTCTTTCTATACATTGGTTACCCTACCTTAGAAAAAGAACTACAAATTATTCGTGCCAAGGTCCCAGGAGTTGCTGAACGTCTAGCAAGAGATATAGCTAGTGCTGTCTATATAATAAGACAAAAACTAAACCTAAGGAAGAAACCCGCTATCTCAGAAACCCTCGACTGGGCAAGAGCTTTAGAGGCATTAATGGCCGAGAGCCTAGACCAAGATTTAATTGATAAAACCCTTAACGTAGTTTTGAAAGATAGACAGGATTTGGATACTTTTCGTGAGCTGATGGGGGCCCATGGGCTTCAACGGGAAATTGGCACACTGGGGGGTTAAAAAATGTCCAAAGAGACGGATTTTGTAATTGGCAAAAACCTGGTTGATTATATTAACCTTTTACGACTCTTAGGGGCAAGGGTAAGCTTAGCAGAAATACTTGATGTCTTTCAAGCCTTTGAATATGTTAATTTCAGTGATAGAAACAGCGTTAAAGCAGCGCTTAAATGCTCGTTGATTAAAAGGCACGAGGATTTGCCGCTTTTCGAACAAACTTTTCGAACATTTTTTGCGTCCCCTGAGCAAAAAAAAGAATGGCAGGTTCAAAAGCGGCAGGAAGACAATGAAGTCGAGCAGCAATTAGCCCAAGCGGAGTCAGATTTAACTTTTCAAGGCGAAAGCCTAAATTTAACTCAAAAAGAGAAATTATCGTATGTTAACTTGGATAATTTAGCCCAGGAAAGATTACAGGATTTTTTAAAGAAAAGCTCTGAAGGCACACATATGGAGAAAGACTTTAAACCGATGATTGAAAACATGGTTCGAGGCCAGCTTGCTTATTGGCAGAATAAAGAAGAAAATTTCCAGCCCTTTGAAGTACCGGAGACAGGAGATCAGGAAGTAGATTATCTATTAAACCAGGTCCAAAAAGGGCTCAAGGAGGAGCAATCCCGGCTCCTAAAACAGGATATCAAAAATATAAGTGAAGCCGATTCACCTGAAGCTGAGCGGCTGCTCCATCATCTATCCAGGAAATTAGCCACCCGCATTTCGCGACGTTATCAGCAAAGCAGTAAGAGGTCCGTAATTGATTTGCGTAGAAGCATCCGTAAAAATATAGGCTTGGGTGGAGCTATGGTTAAGCTTCACTATAAATCCAAGAAGGTAACAAAACCGCAGCTCATTCTTCTCTGCGACGTCTCAGGTTCTATGAGTAAGTACACAAAATTTATTCTGCAGTTTTCCTTAGGGCTGGCTAATGCGATTAATAGCATGGAAACATTTCTTTTTGCTGAGCGACTTGAGAGAACAACCCCCTGGTTTCAAAAGGGTGTTTCTTTCGAAGAGATTATGGCCATGTTAGGCGAGCAAAGACAGGTATGGGGACAAGGGACTGACCTTAATCAGAGTTTAAAAGAATTAGAAAACGAGCATCGCTTTCTTTTGAAGAAAAACACCATAGTAATTATTGTCAGTGATACTAAAAGTGTAGCTGCTGCAAAAGCTGCAGAAAGACTGCAATCTGTCCAAAAACGGGTGAAACAAATTCTCTGGTTGAATACTTTAGCTCAAAGCACCTGGGATAAGCATCCTTCGGTAGCGGCTTTTCAGCCTTTTTGCAGAATGTTCGAATGCAACACAATTATGGATTTAGAACGCATTATAAGCAGACAGCTATTAGAGAATTAAGCCAGTACGTTGTGAGAGGCTCTAACCTCCCACAACGTACCTTTTAACTGCCACAATCCGAGCTTTCTTCTAAAGAATAAAGCTTTAAGATCAACTCTTTAATTAGATAGCATAATGCTGCCGCATCTTCGATATGCATTTGGTCTGATATAGTACGGTCAAACAAAATCTGGCATGAAGAAGGTATACCCTCTTCTCCCTCCCAAAATTGAATTTGTACAGGAACTCTTGGAACAAATTCCACCCTAGCTGTTAGATCAGCTTTGGACTGTATAAAAACAAACCCCAATTTTCTTAAAATATCTCGTACTGCACTCCTATCACAATTAGAAAAGAAGTTACCTAGACCTTCAAGGATATGAGTCTTAATATTAGAGTAAAAAACATTGCCGTGTGGCAATTCTCTATAGGAAACCAATTCATTTTTGAGTGGCTGGTCTTTGGAACTAGATAAGTAATTTAGCAAAATTAATTGCCTGGCAAGGGATAGAATGTTTTCTTCAGAATCCTTTAAACTTACTTTCCCTTCGGGATATGAAATTTCAATTTCATGACCAAAACTATCAACAGTAAAACAGTTATTGGCCCTATCATATTCGAGCAATGTCATTTTTGAGATCACTTCTGGTGACAATTGTTGAAACTTCTCCCGGCTTTGCTCAAAAGCTACGGAATAAGACCCTTCTTTTTTGTTTTTCGGCATTTTGCAACCCCCACATATTTTTTTTGCAGTAAATATTAGCCCGCCCCTTGAATAAAGTTCTCTTTGTAAATTGACTTTCCTCCATAAAACCAAATCTCGTTTTCACAAAAAGGTATGCAAAAAAACCGGGTTCCCCCGGCTTATACTATTTTACCTTTTCACTTTTTCACCTTTTCACTATTTCACTATTCAAGATGCTTTCTCCAGCTTCCCAACAGCTTCCTTTGCTAATATTCCCACGCTTTCCAAGCTAAACCGTCCTTCTTTAAAAATATACAAGGTGTTAGTATCCTTTTGTAAGTTTATTATTTCAGGTAGGACCTGCTGATAATTCATTTCACCTAAAGCCCAAGCAGCATATCCCCTTAAATCAGAATCTGCAGCTGAAATAAAAGGGGTAATTTTTTCGATAAAGGGTAATACCAATGAGTTTTTTATCTTTCCTATCCTACCAGCCGCCCAAAGGGTCCCTCGATGGCACATTGGATTATCTAAGGCATTAGTAATGAGCATTGGAGTATAGTCTCCAAATAAAAAGGGCTGGTTTGCTATAATACTACCTATACCCTCCGGTGAACTCCAAGGCACATTTCCACTCTCATCATTCATGGCCCATAAAAACCTTCTAATCAAGTTTCTATATATTTCCGGCTCCTTCGGAGCTAATTCTCTTGTAAGTCTGCCAATTGCCTCAATAGCATACCATCTTAAGGACATATTTATATCCTCAAATAGGTTCATCTGAATATATCTCAAAGTTTGGTTATGTCTTTTACGGGCTAACTTAAGTAACTGTTCATGTTTTTGTTCACTAACTAGTTCCCGTACCAACTGCTTTTTATCCACTAAATTTTACCTCCAGATTAATCTCATCTGAAATTATCTTACCCTCAATAATTATTTTTAAAACCAGCAGGATTTTGTAGTTATTTAGCAAACTATTATCTGTCAAATATTTATTGGGAGGTTATAAAATGGGATTTTTTTCATCACTCTTTGGAAAAAGGGAACCAAAAAAAGTTCGTATTATCGATGATCTACAAATTGAAATTGTCCATCGTTCACCTTTTGGAAACGAAATAAATAAATTTATGGAATTGTCAACCTTTTCTGAAGCAGCAAAGTACTTCCATCACGCAAAAAGGGTACATTTCTTGGGTTGGGAAGACCCACTAGAGCATCCCAAGTTTTATGAAATGTTTAAAACTGCTAGAATAAACTCTTCCCAGCTGGAAATAACAACCATAGGTACCAAACTCACCCCATCAAATATAAAAGAACTGACCAATATATCTCCTGATAAGATTACTATCAACTTTAACTATCCTACTTTTACTCTCAACAATTTCAGAGAAAATATTATGGGTTTAGCAAAACAGCGCAACAGCGATACGAAAATAATTCTTGATTTCGTCATGACCCAAGATAACATCAGTGATTTACCAACCTTCGTTGAAGAGGCGGGCAATCTAGGAATTGATGAAATTAATGCAAGTAATATAAATTTCATTATATCCCCAGAAAGCAACACTAAAAAGGCCTTTGAAGGAATAATTTCGGATGAAAACAGAGGTGACTTAATTAAACAAGGAAAAGCCAGAGGGAAAGAGGAATATGAAGCTTTAATCAATCAGGCTAAAAAAATTGCCGACCGTAAAAGTGTATATTTCAGCCCTAAACCTTTAATTGGTAACGAAGCAATAACCTGTGATTATAACCCCTTAAAGAACGTTTTTGTTGCTTGGGATGGACGAATAACACCCTGCCCATACTTAGCCCTTAAAAATGCCCGAGCATTCTTTAACGAAATAGAATTTGAACAACCCTCTTTCATAGTCGGGAATATTAATGAAACTAATTTCCTTGATTTGTGGAATGATAAGGGATATTCAGATTTTCGTGCTGTATATGACAAACGGATAAAATTATTCAATACTTATATGGACGAAACCTTTGACAATGAGCCTAATTCCCAGCTCATTCATAACAATTATCAAAAACTTGACCAACAACTGGCTGAAGAAAAAGTACCCGAGGTATGTACTAGGTGCTATAAAGTCTACGGACTATAAATCGCCGCTTGTACGTGGGCACGTAACCTCGTGAGCGCGTTAAAACCCAAGGTAATTAAATACCTTGGGTTTCATATTTTACATATTAAATTCTGGCTAGTGGCTAGCGAAGCTATTAGATATTAGCCACTTTCACTTTTATATTATTTAACATTTCCTTGCTTAGGGTTATTTGACTAGAACCGATCTGAACGAGCCAATCCACTGCCTGCTGCAGAACAATAACAGACATCCCTTTAGCAATACCTAGCTTTTCACTCATAATGGTCGTCTTGCCATTTTCCTTTAATTCAACAATTTCCCCAATTTGCCCTATCTTAAGCTTTGCTAAACTAAACACGTTTGACATTGCTATCCCCTCTTCTTCTAGCAGAGTTATTCAAATTATACCCTTTAATTAAAAATTCAAAACATTACACCTAAAATTATAGCATAGTTTCATCTAAGTAAATATATGCAATCACACAAAAAATGTGCCAATTATATTAAATCCACACCGTTTTAGTAAATTTTAGTATTATAGTTATCTATTACAAAAACTTCCTAAGCTGTGAAGGTTTTTTCTTTCTCAATGTCGTATTACTAATATATATAAAACTTATTCTTAATTTGATGCAAATCAGGCAATTCGCCTATATTTACTATTACTTTTTTGTTTTAAAGGGAGTTGTGTTTATGAATCTCGAATATTTAAAGACCTTTTTTATAACTGTAAAGTCTAATAGTATCTCAAAGGCGGCCCGATTGTTACACATGTCACAACCTGGGGTAAGTATTCAGTTACAGGCTTTAGAGAAAGAATTAAACGTAAAGCTGCTCCTAAGAAGTAATAAAGGTGTAGAATTAACTGATGCGGGACAAATTGTCTATGATTATGCAGTTTCTATCTTATCTATCCAGGAAAATGTAGAAAGACAGCTTGATGCCTTTAAAAAACAAAGGACGGAATTGATTGTGAGTTCTTGTACAACTGTCGGGTGCTATGCTCTACCTTGCACCTTATACTTATTCAAAGAAAATTATCCCCAGGTCAATGTCTTACTCAACATCACAAATTCTAATAATGTAGTTAATAATATATTAAACGGTATTTCTAAAATAGGTCTTATTGAAGGAAGTATATACTACCCCGAATTATTACAAACTAAAATAACTAGCGATGATTTAAAGCTGGTTGCCTCTCCCGATGTATTTCATATAAACCAAGTCACAAGGAGCGAATTTTTGAAGCTCCCTTTGATTCTCAGAGAAGAAGGCTCTGGTACTCGGGATGTAATTATATCAACATTACAAAAACATGATATTAATATCCAACAAGCCAATATAGTTATGGAATTAAGCTCCACAGAAGCAATAAAGTCCGCAGTAATTGGCGGCAAGGGCATTTCTATTTTATCTCAACTAGCAATAAAAAAAGAACTAGCTACTGGCGTTTTAAAAGAAATTCAACTAGCTGATCTTTCTTTTGCTGCAGACTACTATATCATCCAAGATAGCAATATTTGTCCAAAAAGTGTGGAAAGGAATTTTACTGAATTCATTCTATCATCACAAAGAGGTTTTTGTTAAACACGGGCTTCTATATGGCTGCTTCATTATTTATAATAAGTACTTAATTAGAAGCTTACTTCCTATCCATGCCCCTATGAATGCAGATATTCCCCAAACCCAACCACTTAAAGAAAGGGAAGGTATAGCACTAAAAAATGCGCCTATATTACATCCCAAGGCAATTCTCGTCCCATAGCCCATGATTATTCCGCCAAGCAAAGCCGCAATAATTTGTTTAGGTGATTTTATTTTTTTCACCCTGAACTGAGATGCTATTAAAACAGCTAATAATGCCCCCAAAATAACGCCTAAATTCATAAGAGAGAGATTATTTGATAAAAAGTGCTGGGACAAGCCTTCACTTCTAGAAGCACTATTTGCAAAATAGTGCCAGTTCTCCGGTGTACCTCCAAAAAACTTTAATATCCAGGCAGCCCAATAGGTAATAGCAGTAGTTATCTGCCAAGGCGTGTGCATTACTGCAAACAATAGGGTATTAAGAATAGCCAGAAGAATTGCTCCTGTAAGATACGACCATGGTCCGATTATTATTTTTTGCTTCAATTCCTCCACCTCCTAACGTACTTTCTTAATGTATATTTCCCATTCCCCATTACTCACTTCAACAACCTGGCAGAGCAGTTTTTGCTTACCTACCCACTCAGTAATATTTTTGGTGGCACAGGAATGATCTGTTTCGACAATTAAAACATCGCCTTGGTTTAGTACTTTTAGACGCTGCATTGTTTTTATTAAAGGGATGGGACAAGCCTCAAATAAACAATCCAATCGAACTTCAGCCATGTTTAAAACCCCACTATAATAAAATATTATTTTGGTCGTCATATTTCTTAGCAATGTAGTACAATACGGCAATTAAAACCAGCTGAAATAAAACAGCACCTGTCCAACCAAAATATTGAGCTAAATGTACTGTCGGAGATTTACTAATAAAAACTCGCTCCCACCAGGGGTAGTCCCAAGCGCCCCATAAGGTTCCAATCAGAAAGCCGACTAATACTATGCCCTGCATTAGAAAACCTTCACCTATTCGCATTAAAGTGCCGGTAGCACAACCTCCGGCAATAACCATTCCTATACCAAAAATAAATCCTCCTGCTATTGTATGCACACCTACAGGGGAAATACGTCCCGGAATGGCTATTGCCCCTCCTTGGATAGCATTATATTGAATTAGAGTAAAAGAAACAGTCATTATAGCCATAGCTACCAGTACAGCTCTGAATAAAGATGTACTGCCTGCAATAATTGGGTCCCTAAAAGCCGCAACAAAGCAGAACCGGCTTTTCTGTAATACAAAACCAAATAAAATACCAAATAACCAGTAAACACCCAAATATGGAGATGTAATTCCGAAAAAAAATAATAATATAAGTGCAAAAAAAGAGAAAAACCAAAAATATGCGCTTTGGTCTTTTTTTATTTTTACCTTTTTCATTTTTCTTCTCCTCATTATAGTAATAGCTAGTGAATATTATCATTCGCTAAATAAATACTTTTTCCTGCTAAATTCCCCTTATTTCGGGGGAACAAAGAGCCAGCTAACGCTGGCCCTATTTTTCTATCTGTTCTATTTGGTCTTCTACATCCCTGGTAGCAGCTAAAACAAATAGCTGGTGAAGTTTTCCCTTCTCCATAGCCTTCTTAACAATTACGTTATTTATTTCCTGCCCTGGGAGTATGATAGGATTACCCTCATCATCATATAGAGGACTATTTACCGTTTTATCTTTGATTTCATCCATTAATTGTTCACTAAATTCGTCCTGTTTTTTATGTTGAATACTAGCTAACTTAACCTGCCATTTTTCTTTGACCTGATTAAGTTTTTCTAGCTGCTTTTGACTGACAGCCTGAGCATCTGACCACAACTCTTTAGCTTCGTCTCCTACCTTATCGGCCTGTTGCTTTATTACCTCTGTCCACTCTTCGGTAATTTTTTTAACTTTTTGTACAGTTTGCTGCCAACCTCTTTCAGCAGAATTCTTTCCTGCCTCAATACTTTGCTTTAGATTTTCTTGGGTATCTTTAAACTCGTCTTTGAATTCACGCAAAGTATCTTCTTCCTCCACGTTTAGCTGAATTACACCTGTCTCTAAGTCATCGTCAGAATCTATATAATCCAATTCAACCTGTTCAAGGTTTGAAGCATCAACTTCTTTAGCTGCAATAATGACATCTTTACCTATGCGGGAAACACTTATCCCTCTTAAAAGCCCTTTTCCCCTTAGAGTATCTCGAACTAATCCTTCTGTTAAAATGTATTCTGTAATTTCACCACTACTTTTATCAAAAGCAAAACTATCCACTTTTCCGAGCATAGTACCATCAATTGTTATTACAGGCATTTCTAATATTTCTTTTTCTTCTACACCTTTCGCGGTATTTTCCGTATCAAAGTCTTCTTTTAGGGTTATGCCATGATCCCCGAAAGCCTGAATCCCTGAGAAAGGCACAAAAATTTTCCCACTCAAGATACCTTTTAGCTTTATAAATACCCCGATCACCTTCTTTTCTCCTGCGTCAATGCCTATTGATTGTACTTTGCCGAGATATGAACCGTCCTTTAATGCTACAACTTCTTTTCCTAAAAGTTCCTGAATATTTGTGAATTTATTTTCCATAAACTTATCCCCTCCTTTATTGTATCTATATTTTTCTTACCCCATTTCTATTCATAGTAAACAGTAAAAGACCCAGTTTTACTGGGCCCTTCATTAGTCTATCGTCTATAAAAATTATATTTCTTCCTTTTCTTCTTTTTCCTTTTGTTTTTGTATTTTTCTATATAATACCGACGAGATAATTATACTAAATTCATAGAGTATCACCATTGGTAGAGCCAAAAATAATTGAGCGACTATATCAGGTCCTGGTGAAAGAACTGCTGCCAATATAAACATTAAAAATATTACATAACGCCTATTCTTTCTTAAATATTTGGGAGTGACTATACCCATTCTGGTTAGGAAAAAGGTTATCAGGGGAATTTCAAAAACTAACCCAAAAGGAAGCAAAAAGGAAATCACAAAAGAAACATATTTACTAACTGATATCATTGGAGTTAATCCGCCGCTAAAGTTTATCAGTAAAATCCTTAAACCCAATTCCAATACAAATATATAGCCAAATACTATTCCTGCTCCAAAAAGAATAACACCAATAATAAGTAACGGGAAAAATAGCCTTTTTTCATGGCTATACATGGCAGGCAAAACGAATTTTAATATCTGCCAGATTATTATCGGACTAGCAAAAATTACTCCAGCAAAAAAAGCTACCTTTAATTGAGTAAAGAAACCTTCTGTTACAGCTAAAAAAACTAATTCATGACCCAATCGATGCACAGGCCCAACAACTATTTCCATAATCCTGTCCAACATCAAACCATAGCTTATAGCTGTTCCGACAATAACTGCGATAAATGATCTAATCAGTACTTTCCTGAGGTCTTCTAGATGAGTCGTTAGAGGAGCTGCTTTTTCGTTCATCTTATCCACCTTAATCTTATTTATTCTGAACATTATTATATCACAAAATATCCATCAATTTACTAAATTAAAATCATTATATATTTAATAATTTACTGGATTAATTTGTACAAACCACGTAAATATTACTATTATATGCAGGAATTTAAGGTTATTTTGGCGTATTAAAACTATACTTTATAAAAAAATAAAGTTCGGAGGTTTTTGATTTGGAGAAAATTGCCTTAATTACAGACAGTTCCTGTGATTTGCCAAAAGAACTAATTGATAAATATCATATCCATGTTATCCCCTTACGAATAATTTTTCAAGACGGTGATTATCGTGACCGTGTTGATATCACATCAGAAGAGTTCTATGACCGGCTAAAAACCGAAATACCTTCTACATCCATGCCCTCTGTTGGTGAAACTTGGGAGCTATTTGAAAAACTTAAAAGTGATGGCTATACCCATGTTTTAGCCATTCTTTTATCCAGCGGTTTAAGCGGTACCCATGGCATGGTAGAGGGTTTAAAAGAAAAGGTTGAAGACCTTGGCATAAATTTAAAAATTATTGATTCAAAAGCCTTGTCTTTAGGTCTTGGTTTTTTAGCAATGCATGCGGGGAAATTATTAAAAGACAATACTCCTTTTCACGATACTATAACTATTGTCGAAGAATTAATAAAAGAAACAAAGGTTTTCTTTGTTTTGAAAACACTAGAGTATTTAAGAAAAGGGGGCCGCATAGGTTTAGTTGAAGGTACCATTGGTGATATCCTTGATATTAAACCCATCATTTCCATAAATGATGATGGCATTTATTATTCAGTAACTAAAGTGAGAGGTCGGGCCCGTTCCTTAAATAAAATAGTTGAAATTGCAAAAGAATCCATAGGCAGCCAAAAGGTTTACCTTGGCGTTTTACATGGGAATGCACCAGAGGATGCCCAGTATGTAATGGAGAAATTAAAAGAGTCAAACTTGCAAATTGAACAAAGCTTTATTGAACAAACAACTGCTTCGATGGCAGTACATACTGGCCCTGGATTAATTGGCATTACTTTCTGCCCGGCATAAAATGGCAAAGCCATTTTATGAGTTACTAGTGACTAGTGACTGGTGACTAGTGGAAATTAGGGGTAATTTTTAGGAGTGTCCAGAAAAATATTAGAACGACTTTAGTAAAAAACCAGAAAATCCCACTATAGTGGGATTTTCTGGTTCAGTGGATATTTACGCCAGATTCATCCTGTAATCTTCACCCATTAACTAATTCCATTAGTCGGCGACACGATGTCACGGTGGCACATCAAGGGAGCTAGATGTTCATGGTCACACGCCTTTACTAGTCACCAGTAACCAGTCACTAGTAACTGACTTATCTTTCGCCCAGAACATATCCGGCGATATTTACAGAATGATCGCCTATTCTTTCTAAATTACTTAGTATATCTAAATAAACTGCTCCCGCGCTACCATTACAGGTGCCTTCATTCAATCTTGTTATGTGAGCCTTACGCAATTCTATTTCCATCTGGTCAATTATATCATCATTTGCCACTACTTGTATAGCCAAGTCCCTGTTTGATGTTTTCAAAGCTTCTAAGGACATGATAAATATTTCTTTAACCTGCTTTATCATCTGCTTTAAATCTTCTAGTGCAGTATCTGAAAAACGAACATTATTTTCGGTAGCATAATCAGCTAATTCCAGTAAATTATCAGCATGGTCCCCTACTCGTTCAATATCACCAACAGCCTGCAAGATAATATAACTGCGTTCAGCTAACTCATTAGTTAATTTTTTACCGGCTGATGCTTTTACTACATACTCTGTAATATCTTTTTCAAGCTGATCAACTAAATCCTCTAACTGCTGAGACTTCCTTTTATCATCTGTATGGTGCTCAAAAAAGTATTTAACAGCATGCTCAAAGGATTCACCTGCAACTCTCCCCATACGCAAAAGCTCTCTGCTGGCATTTGCCAAGGCTACCGGAGCATTTCCTAATAATAGGGGCTCTAGATACTGAGGTTTTCTATCAATTTCCTGCTCAGTACTGGGTATAATCTTACTTACTAAAACTGCCAAAAGGGCAACAAAAGGCAGCTGGATGAGTGTATTAGTTAGGTTAAACACCCCATGGGTCTGGGCAATCTGCATTTTAACATTTAAAGTACTCCAAGAACCCTCAAAACCCGGAAGCAAAATATAAATATAATCAGTAAAGGCAATTACAACCTTGGTAAAGATGCCAGACAGAAACAATGGCAAAAAGACCAAGGTGCCTATTATATTAAACAGGAAATGGGCAAGAGCAGCTCTTCTAGCGGCAACAGTAGCTCCAATGCCGGCTAATAGGGCTGTAATGGTTGTCCCAATATTATCACCAAATAAAATAGGAATAGCCTGTTTATATGTTACAACGCCTTGATGTGCTAATTCCTGCAACACACCAATAGTAGCACTACTGCTTTGAACGACTCCAGTAAAAATAATACCAATTAAGACACCCAGCATAGAATTGCTTCCCACGTCTGTCATTAAACCAATAAAAAACGGAGAAGTTCTTAGAGGCCTCATACCATCCCCCATTACATCCATGCCATAAAACAATAACCCAAATCCTAAGAAAACTTGACCAAGGTAATTAATCCTTTTATTTTTAAAGAAAAATAAGAGGAATACTCCGACTGCAATAATTGGCATAGCATAGCTACTTAAGTCAAAACCAATTAAATAAGCTGTAACTGTTGTACCGATATTTGCCCCCATAATGATACCTATAGCTTGCCGTAATGGTAAAAGCCCTGCATTTACAAGCCCTACAGCCAATACAGTAGTACCACTACTGCTCTGTATTAAGGCGGTTACAATAGTTCCTGTCAAAACGCCTCTCAGGGGGGTCTTTGTACCTTTTTCTAAGATTATTCTTAGCTTGTCCCCCGCTACAGCCTGAAGACCTTCAGACATAGATTTAATACCAAATAGGAATAAGCCTAATCCGCCTAAAAAAGTAAAGAGCATTTCAGTAAAAGACATTTATTACCTCCAAACTACCTATTATCTACAGATTAACATAATAAAAATTATATAATCACACAATATTAATAATAACATATTCATTATGTGTAAATAAATAAAAAATTTTTACTATATATAAAAAATATCCTTCACACAGTTTTTAATGTTATATAGCACACGAAGAGAACAGGTTAAGCAACCTCGATTGATTCATGTTTAATTAACTTTAATATTAACCCTTTAACTAATTCCTCAAAGAAGATATTAGGCGCAAGTCCATATCTAAGCATACTTTCATAGAGAACCAGCTGAATCAGCTGATTTTGTTTTAGCCCTGCTCCAGAAGCCATAAAATTTAGCGATCCGGTCAAACTCAAAGCAGGTGTACCATTAACATCGATCACATAAACATCCCCCAACTCATCTTCCTTCAAGTCAATTCGCAGAACATCATTGGCAAGAACAGCTTCGAATGTATCGACTCCCAATGACAAAAGGTTATTAAATCGCTCATCACTTTCTGTAATAAATTCAAATTTATCCCTAAGTGTATGTTCAGTAATTTTCGTCCCTGCATCTCTTACCCCTAAATCCTTTGGAAAACCAATAACAGGCAAAACATATTTTTCTTTATTTCCAAGTATGCCAATAGTATATTCTTGACCAGCCAAATATTTTTCGATTATTAAGGTAGTATGTCCTAATTGTTTCTGGACAGCTTTCACCTGTTCCTCTAAGTCTGTTAAATTATAAACAACGGATTTGGAGGAAATGCCTATACTATTACCGCCTCCAGCAGGTTTTATTATAACAGGATACCCAATCTCTGAAACCTGCTCACCAATACATCTAATATTTTTAATAAAATGAGTTTCAAATACTAAATATTGAGGAATTGGGATTCCTCTCTCTCTAAGCCTAGCATAAGTAAGGTCTTTATTCCTGCATATTTCCATGCTTTCAAAACTAGAATGGGTACAGGGAATATTATGCTTTGTTAAATATTTACGAACTAGTGCCGCACCATGACCGTTATAAAGAGTATGGGGATTTCCCTTAAAGCCTTCAGCAATAACAAAAGCTAAATCTATAGGCTGATTAGCTAAAATAAATTCCTCTAACTGTAAGGGCGAATGAAGGTCTAGGGATAAAATGTGATTATTACTTTCCTTTAAAGCTTCTCTTATAATTTCAACATCTTTAACTAAGGCACATTCACTAAAAGAAGCTCTCCGTTCCTCTACAGTAACCTGGTTATAAATAAACAAAATCCTTTTCGGCATAATATTCCCCCTTATTCACCTAAAAATGGCGCTCTCATGCTATATTTTATTATCTAGTACTATTATCACTACTTTGCTCCCATTAATAACATTATACTTATCTTTTAAGCTATTTGGAAGTATCTAACTCACTGTTTTTTCCTTTTATTTACCATTATTTCAACTAATTGATCAGGGCTAATTAAAAACCTAAATTCATCTTTCGTTACAGTAATATCAACTCTTTCTCGATAATTATTACCACTTCCCAGCTCATACCATTCAATTTCTACGGAATAAATATTTCCTGCTTCTCCTTGAGTCAAGGAATTAATTTTTAATCCATTTATCTTTTCCATATAATTTAAAAGATGTGTAGTATTGGAGTTTAACAAATATGTTAGGATAACTAGCTGCGGATCATTTTGATTAAGGGCAGTTAACGCTATCTCCACCATTTCTTTATCTGATTTTCCTTCTAAATAATCCTCAATAAGTCCTGCGGCCTTCCAAACCATCAATTGGTGGGCTACATCCAAGTTGTTTGAATGGGTTTGGGTGTTGAGGAAATGTAAGCAAAAGTGACCAGGGAAATTATTACCTTGGATAGCCCCCTGTCCATGGGGCATTCCATTCATTGAAGCAGCTATTTTATAACCAGCAACTTCCAAAACTACTGCTCTTCTTTTCCAGCTCCATCGCCCCTGATAGATTTTTTTAAAAATCTCTGTATCTGCTCCGGTTAAAGGCTGAACATCGGCATGCAGGCTTCCAGCTCTTCTTTGAACCCTGAAGGATAGCCCTGTTTCCAGATCAACTATTTTAGCCTTGGCCATCCTAGGAAATAGCATATCTACCTCATCCCAAGCTTTTATTTGACCAAAAGGACTATTCTGGCTAATTTTTTCATGATATTTATTAAGAACACTAGTCGTATCCGGCGTTAGTTCAACACTTTTATTGTTTTGAATATTGGTTAGTTTTGAAGGCTGAGTAAAGTAATAATACACATTTTCTTTCTCACTTATTACTTTTAATAAGTACCAAGGTGTGAAGAATGTACTATCATTCCGTTCTAATTCTAACTGCTCTCTTAATTCCTTAAAAATAATCTGCCCATCCTTTTTTTCTAACTCTAATTGTCCAGGGTATTTTAAAGCAATAATTTCCATTGCTATTAACCTATTATTGCCAAAGATAAATGTCCATATTACAAAAAACAAGCCTATTAGAATTAACATAATTAATAAAAATCTTTTCATAAAAACACCTCCCTCAATTACCAAATACGAAGGAAGGTGATCAAATAGAACACTTTTTTAAACAAAAAAAATCAGGCTGATGCCCAATTTTATTTTGCATTTTCCTGGCTTTTTACTTTCTCTTTTTAACAACAGCCTGAAACATCTACTTCTCGTGCTTTATTCCGAAACATACCTTGACAGGCTTCAGAATTAAATTGGGCTAAGCCTTGGCAGTCATTTGTTAAAAATTTAGTGCAGTTTTTACATTTTTTATTGACCATTATATGAGCACCCCTTTTATCCTAGATTGCCAGAACTCACATCAGCCAGTTAATAAATAATTCCACTAATGCAAGTCTCGCCTTATCCCTTTTAGTATAACTGGGAGTATCATTTTTTATTCCAAATAAATAAGCTTCTGCTGCTTTTTAAAAAATCTTATTAAGATAAACCCACCTAAGAATCCGCCGATGTGAGCCCACCACGCAACAGAATTGCCAACGGCAGTTAGGCTAAAGACACCATTAAACACCTGTAAGACAAACCAAAAAACAATAAATAGAGATGCTCTGACCTCCATAAGGGTAAAGAAAAAGAAGATAGGTATTAGGGCTAACACCTTTGCCCTAGGGAAGCTAATATAATAAGCTCCTAATACACCTGCTACCGCCCCGCTAGCTCCAATAATTGGTACTGCTGAGCCAGGGTTAGCCATTATTTGTGCAATATTAGCTATCACACCAACCGTCAAGTAGAAAAATATATATTTGAGATGACCAACTTTATCTTCTACATTATCACCAAAAACCCAGAGAAAAAGCATATTACTGATTATATGCAGCCATCCTCCATGTAAAAAAATAGAAGTAATCATGGGAATAACCGCTTCAACATATCCTCCCATTTCAACAGTATATAAAAACCAGCTAGGAATTAAACCAAAGCGGTATAATAGTTCAGATAATTCCATGTCGGTAAGTGATGATTCACCAAAGAAGATTAAGATATTCAAAATAATTATTGTAGTATTTATAATGGGAAAGCTTTGAGATTTTACTGTATCACGCAAAGGAATCATAAGCTGCCTCCAAGACTTTACTTTTTATCCTATGTTATTTCCATCCATCCTTTATTGTTCCTCTTACCCGTTTTCTAATACTTTTAAAACAGTGAAAGAGTGAAAAAGGAAAGATTACTAATGTTTTTAATTTAAAAAAGGTAAAAAGAAAATGTGGTCGAATTACAAAGAAAGTTAGGACTTATTTCCTAATTTTACTGAATATCAACAATATATTTTTACCATAATTTTTTAACTTGTCAAAAAATAGTACTTAAAAGAGTAGAATTATAAAAAACTAGTGATAATTTTTACAGTATTACAAAAGAGAAGATTTACCCCATATTTTCGTGAGATATTATAAAGGTAAAAGTTCAGAGAAGGATTTTTTCGGGCTGGATTTGTAGATCACAAAAGAAATTATAAAGAAACATGACGGGGAAATATGAGCGGAGAGCCAGCTAGATGAAGGAAGTATATTCTACATCACTTTTGGGATTTGGACAACCCATCCCTTTGTGATTTTCAAATCTATGAAGAAATAAAAGGTAGACCACGTTATATAATTGAAAGCACGGTATCTAATAATGTACTAAGCATGGATGGTGAAAAGGATAATGAAAAACCAAGTGGTCAAATTTATACTGGTAGGTATTTTTAATACTATTTTGGGAATATTTACAATGTTTTCTTTCTATAACTTTTTTGGTTGGGGTTATTGGGGGTCTAGTGCCACGTCATATACCCTTGGCAGTATTATTTCATTCTTTTTAAATAAAAGCTTTACCTTTAAAAATCAAGACAGCTATCTCTTCACAGGCATAAAATTTACCGTGAATATTGGAATATGTTATTTTGCAGCATATCTTATTGCCAAGCCTCTTGTCCGTTATCTCCTGTTGGAAATGGACTATAGCTTTACCCTAAGTATAATTGAGCAATTAGCTATGCTAGTGGGCATGGTGCTGTTTACAGGTCTGAACTTTTTTGGACAGAAGTTATATGTATTTGGTCAAAAGGGGGAACATAATTATGGGAAATAACGCTTTGGAGCAGAAATCCTCGTAACTTAGAGGTCATACTTCCGGCTTAGCTCAGCCCATGTATGTTATTGCAACAAATATAGGCAAAATACCATTGATGCCTGATTATTATATGGTAGATAAGGATGCAGAAAAATATACTTTGCGAAATCATCTAGGTGAAACTACGACACTTCCCAATATTCCCGAGGATGATACAGCAGGTACTATATTACATTGAATAAAAGGGCGGACACATGGGTCCGCCCCTAAAAATGTTTTTTTAACCTGCTTAGAATATAATTTTTTGGCGGCGCACATAGATGTTCAACAGCAACCCTAGCCCAATCATGTTTGTCAGCATGGAGCTGCCTCCGTAACTTACAAAGGGCAAGGGAATTCCGGTCACAGGCATAACTCCCAAGGCCATACCCACATTTTCAATGATATGAAACAAATACATGGAAACTATCCCTGTAGCTATTAGACTCCCATATAAATCCTTGGAAGCGGCGGCAATTTTTAAGCCCCGAAAACATAAAATTAAAAAAGCTATTAAAAGTAGTCCCGCTCCCATAAAGCCCAGTTCTTCTGCTAATACCGCAAATACAAAGTCAGTCCACTGCTCGGGCAGAAATTGACCCATGCTTTGAGTACCGCCCCCCAAGCCTTTTCCCAAGAGCCCTCCGCTGCCAATGGCAATTTTCGACTGCCAAACATTCCAACCGGCTCCTCTAGGGTCAATATTGGGGTCAAAAACCACTAGAATCCGGTTAAGCTGATATGCTTTGAGCGGCATCCACCAACCGAATTTAAGGTGTCCTAGTACATAACCGATAGCAGCCAATGAACCGCCACCAAAGATAGTCATTAGAATCCAGCTATTAGCTCCTGCTACAAAAAGCATACCTACCATAATAGCAATTACTACTAAAGCTGTACCTAAGTCTGGCTGCTTTAGAATTAAAAGCAACGGAATAGCTACAAAGATAAAGGCAGGAATTAAGTCCTGTAGTTTAGATAATTTCCCTTGTTTCAAAACTAAATAATGGGCAAAGGTTATAATCAAAAGTATTTTAGAAAACTCTGAAGGCTGAATACTACCTACACCAGGTATTATTATCCATGACAAAGCTCCTTTTACCTCGGTTCCTATGAAAAATAGTGATACAAGAAGTAAAATATTTAAAATATATAAGTACTTAGTATATTTAGTAATAACAGTATACTCAATACGCAATACCGCTAATACCACAACCATACTGACGCAAATCCACATTATCTGCTTCATTAGATACGAAGATGAGAGGTGAGCAGTAGCACTGTTTAAAACAAATAGGCTCATCACAAGGATGAGCAAAACAGTAGCAATAAGAGTATAATCAACTTTATTTAATATCTTCCTGTAAAATCCCATTATATAATGCCCTCCAGTTAGTTACTGGTGACTAGTAGCTAGTAGCTAGTGACTAGTTTAGTAACAATCCTATCAAGGTTAATTATATCTATCTAATATACTCCCGTCCATACATAAAAACTGGCACTTTCTGAACTTATAGGCTATGCTGCACGTCAGTGCTACAGTTCTACAGAAAAAATACAAGGTTAAGGTTAAGATTCATTTCTTAGCCTCAACCTCAGCCTTAAAAATTATAGATTGTATCAGACGCAAAAGTATAACCCCAAAGAAATGTCAGACGCAATATCTTCACCCAGTAGCAATTGTCAGACGCAGAATATGCCCAAGAAGTAGTTGTCAGCCCCAAATGGGGCACTGTACACTGGTCACTAGCCACTAGCCACTAATTATTATACCTTTGCATCCTGATATGTGCGTTTCATTTTAATGATTGGAATATTGGCTACTAAAGCTACCGAGTCATCTTCCCTATTTAACTGGACTTCTAGAGCATTTTGATCAATTTCCATATAGTTTGAAATGACCCGAATCAGGTCCTCTTTCAAATTTTCCAATAAATGCGGGGATACGCTGGCTCTATCGTGAACAAGAACTAAACGCAACCGTTCCTTAGCCATATTTTTACTGCTAGGCGCCTCTCTGCCCAGTACACTTTTTAGGAAGTCAATCATTTTAAAACCCCCTTTTATCCCTATAAGCCCAATAGGCGTTTAAGTTTATTTAGTAGCCCTTCATCATATTCCAGATTTATCAATGATACTACTTCACCTGTAACCCGTTTAGCGATATTGCGATATGCTTGTCCTGCCCGGGAGTTCATATCAAGTACAGCAGGTTCACCTTTATTAGTAGAAACAACTATGTATTCATCTTCAGGAACTACTCCCATTAATTCAATTGCTAGAATATCAAGCATATCCTCAATATTCATCATGTCTCCACGTTTTACCATATCAGGGCGAATTCTATTAATAATAAGTTTAGGTCCTCGTAAACCATTTGCTTCCAACAAGCCTACTATTCTATCAGCATCCCTTACAGCAGATACCTCCGGAGTAGTAACAATAAGCGCCCTTTCTGCACCTGCAATAGCATTCTTAAATCCCTGTTCGATGCCTGCAGGGCAATCAACAAGCACATAATCAAATTCTTCTTTAAGCTCATTGCACAGTTTTTTCATATCATCGGTACTAACAGCAGTTTTATCCTTTGTTTGAGCAGCTGGCAGTAGAAAAAGTCCATCAAAACGTTTGTCTTTAATTAAGGCCTGCCTCAAGCGGCAGTGTCCCTGGGTAACATCAACAAGATCATAAACAATCCTGTTTTCCAAGCCCATAACTACATCTAAATTTCTTAATCCAATGTCAGTATCAATAAGCACTACCTTATTTCCTAAAGCAGCTAAACCAGTACCAAGATTTGCTGTTGTTGTGGTTTTGCCAACGCCGCCTTTACCAGATGTTATAACAATAACTTCTCCCATAGCTATCCTCCTTATTTTTGCAGGTATTTCTCAATAACCACCATACCATTTTTTATCCGAGCAATTTCTGGTTCAGAAGGCACCAGAATTTCCCCATCCGGAGCCCGAGTTATAAAGTCTGCTATTCGTAGCTGAGTGGGCAGCAACCGTGAGGCAAATACTACAGCCCGAGTGTCCCCACGGGCTCCTGCATGAGCAATACCCCGCAAGTTACCAAGGACTAAAATATGCCCTAAAGCAATAATTTCCGCCCCCGGGTTTACATCCCCGAAAATAATAACAGTACCCTCGTGAAAGATAGTCTGTCCAGAACGCAAATTCCTCCTAACCATCAGGGTAGAGCCTTGTGATAAGAAGTGATTCTCATCTTCAATTATTTCGGGTATAGACATATCATTTACCTCCACCCTCTGCTGGTTGACTTCAGGGACAAATTTCTTAATACATAACCCCATGGAGTTAAAGAGTCCTTTAAGCTTTTGGGCTTGTCCATCATTAAATACTACCGAGCCAGAGTTTATAATTACCTCTGTGTTATTGCCTAAAAACGAATCAACCGATTTAATTTTGGCCTCAATTTTAGTACATAGTTCCTCAAAGCTCAGATTAGAATTTAACTGAACTACAACCCCTTCTCTGTTACCTTTAAAAATCACTGGTTCCATTCTTTTGCTCCCTTTTATGTAAATAAATATAAGCATAGCTTCACCAAAAGCAAATTAAGGCACTTCATTTGTTAAATTCTACAAAAAATATTATTATCCCTGCTTGATACTATTAAAAAACGGGGTATTTTTTCCCCGTTTTTTAACCATTTCTAGACACAAATCTCGTAAATAATAATGTATTCTAATCCAAACTAAATGTTTCGACATTTGATATTTGATTCTGAGGTACTTCCTTTGGTCTTAAGCCAAAATACTCCTCAAATACTGCTTGAGCAATTCTACCCACTGAGCCACCACCGCTATAGCCGAATTCCACTACACCAGCAAAAACAATTTGCGGGTCATCAGCAGGAGCATAGGCTACAAATAAACCATCATAGTACTGCTTATCCCCCACTCTATAGCCAGCTTGACCTGGTTGGGCTGTGCCAGTTTTCGCTCCAACCTTTATCTCTTTAGGAAACTTACTAAATAAAGAATAGGCAGTTCCACCTGGTTGGGTTGTTGTCACCATAGCAATTTTTATTTCATCGAAAGAACTTTGAGATATATTGGCTTTTGCAATAACCTCTGGCTTAAACTCCTTTACGATTTCACCGCTAGAATTTATTATTTTCTCAACAACATAGGGTTTGTACCTTAGCCCATCATTTGCTATTGTCGCTACATAATGTGCCAACTGCAGCGGTGTATAGTTTTGTCGGCCTTGTCCAATGGAAACATTAAAGGTATCTACATCATGCCAGCTAGTATTCCATTTAAGTTCAATAGACCATTGTGCTTTAATATTTTTTACTTCATTTTCTTTCTGCCATTGAAGCTTTTTTATCTCATTTTCATCCTGTTCACTTGCAATTAGAGCATCAAACTTTTCTTCCCGCTCTTGGATTCTCGTTTCAAAGCGCTTGTTAACTATCATGGCTGCCCAATCAAAATACTGTAATCGTTTGGCGATGGTCGGCAGGCCCTGTTGTGCTGAAACCCCTTTATTTTCATAGGGTAAATCTATGCCTGTTGGACCATCTAATCCAAGCTCTGCACCAATGGCAGTAATACCATCTATGCCCACCCGACGACCAATTTCCTGAAAATAAACATTATCGGATTTTGAAATAGCAGTATATAAATTACTCAGTCCTACCGGTGCCACACTCTTGATATATGGGGGATACCAGTATCGGCCAGGATTATAGATTGTTTCCTTAGGTGTCACCTTACTAGCTTCTAGGGCAGCAATTCCTGTAACCATTTTAAAAGTAGAACCTGGGATATATCTTCCTTGAATCGCCTTGTTTTGTACAGTTATTTTATTATCTGGCCTAGTTGACATTGCAAGCACTTTACCTGTCTTTACATCAAGTAAAACAGCAGCACCGGCATTAGCTTTATCAGACCTAGGATTCTGTTGGAGTTCTGCTAATACACTATCAAAAGTATCGTCCATGACCTTTTGTAAATCAAAGTCAATAGTTAAAACTAGATTATTCCCCGGTTGTGGATCAACAGTTGCGACCTCGCGAATAGGTCGATTTTTGACGTTCACCTCAACCTGACGAAAACCGTTCTTCCCCCGCAGGTATTGGTCATATTCCTTTTCTACCCCAATTTTGCCTATTAAATCACCTAATTTATAATCTTCAAATCCTTCTTTTCCTAGTTCCTCATTTACCTCGCTCAGATAGCCCAAAAGATGTGCCGACAAATTACCATAGGGATACTTTCTCTCTGGTGCCGGCTCGATTGTTACCCCAGGCAGTTCTTGCCTTCTGGATTCAATGGCAGTAACAATCTCAATTGGTATATTCCTTTTAATAATAATAGGTTCAAAAAGTCGGGCCCTGTTGTTTATTATCAAATCATTAATGTATTCCGGAGTTATCTCCGGGTCATTTAAAATCTTAGCTAAGGTATTAACAACCTGATCCTGATTTTTTAATCCCAAATAGGTGATGCTAACTCGGAAGGAAGGATAGTCGGTAGCGATTGTGACGTTATCGGCAGTTATAATATTTCCCCGGGTTGCTGGAGTGGTAATCAACCGCATTCTGTTATTTTCAGCTTTAGTACGATAAATATCTGTTTCGACAAGCTGCAGCCAACTAAGCCGGGCAATAAGAATAAAGAATATAAAGAATATAATCCATTTAAAAACCTTAATATCCTTTTCTAGTATTTTTCTGCGTTTGCCGTTCATTTCGCCTCCCTCCTTCCATTAATCATGCATTGTGACTACTTTTTAATATTCCTTTAGTGCTAGCCTTGTAGAAACGGCCGTAGACAAAGGGTGCGAAACACGTGTTGTATATTGCAAAAGGTATAGCAATTCTTACTAGCTGGTCGATACTTAAGGAATACCCTACTATATTTGTAAAAACAAAATAAACTGTTGAATAAAATAAAGATCCAAAAAACAAAGTTAAAACTGGTACAGAGAAGTTATCTTTAAACATGCTCTTTTCTAGAAGACCTATTATAAGTCCAACTATAAACTTGCTGGCGGCATTCAATCCCAGATACTTGGCCAAAAATATATCCTCTAATAGCCCTAATACCAAACCCGCAAAAGCCCCTTGACGGGGCCCGTTAAAGAGAGAAAAGAGGATAACAATAATTAGTATCAAATCAGGTTTAACTCCGGCAATAATTATTTCATTAAAAATAGTAGACTGCAAAACTAGTCCTATAAAACCGAAGAGAGCCAGAACAATATATCTCATTGTTCTAATTCCTCCTCACTTTGTTCTCTAAGCTGTTCTTGAATATTATAATTATCACTGACTTCTAATATAACCAACACTTCTTCTATCCGGTTAAAATTAACGAAGGGTTCAATAATTGCCCTTTTCATCAAGCCGGAAACATCATCTTCTACTTCAACCACACGGCCAATTCTTATGCCCGGCGGAAAAAGGCCTGCAAGCCCTGAAGTTACTATAGTATTATTAATCTCTATATTAGCATCATGGGGCATGTGAATCATATTTAAAAGATTGCTTTCAGCACCTTCCACAACACCAGGAGTCTCACGGTTTTCCCAAACCCTACCGCCTACAGCACCTTCCTGATCTATTATTAATAAGACCTCACTAGCTTGAGGGGAAACATTAATAACCCGTCCTACTAAACCTTTATGTGTGATAACGGACATATCCTTTTGAACTCCCTCATCTGCACCCCTATTAATAATTATTGTACTGTACCAGTTACTAGGATCTCTGCCAATTACTTGAGCAGCTAAAAGCTGAAAATCGTTAACATGAACCTGTTTGTAATCCAATAATTCTCTTAATCTGGTGTTTTCTAAACCATAATCCCTAAGCATGTCTATTTCTTGGTTCAACTCACCAACTTTTTTCATAAGAACAGCATTTTCTTCCCGTAATGCATTGATTTCCCCAAACATACCAAAAAAGTCATTTGTTTTTTGGATAGCACTAGTAGCTCCGCTGGTTAGCGGAGCTACTACTATCTTTAAACCTTTTTCCAGTGGGCTGAGGCTCATACGCTCCATGCCTGTATATCTGGCAATGGTAAGCAAAATAATAATTATAATTACAATACTTATTACTTTGCTTAGAATCTTGTATTTGGTCATTTGAGACCACCATTCCTATCCAATTCTTTTATTGGCAATAACTACTCGCTTTAAAATATTGATATTTTCTAAAACCTTTCCGGTTCCAATGGCAACACAAGACAGGGGATCATCTGCAATATGAACAGGCATACCTGTCTCATTAGCTATCAGTCTATCTAAACCCTTTAACAAAGAACCTCCACCAGCCATAACTATTCCTCGGTCCATTATATCGGAAGCCAGCTCAGGCGGTGTTTTTTCTAAACAAACCTTAATAGCCTCAATAATGCTGTTTACTGGGTCCTTGAGAGCATCTTGAATTTCTTTACTGGTAATTGGAACATTTTTTGGTAGTCCTGTGACCAAGTCCCGTCCCCTTACTTGATAAATTTCTGAAGTATCTACTGAGTAGGCGGAGCCTATTTGTATTTTTATTTCCTCCGCGGTTCGATCACCAATCATTAGGTTGTAGGTTCTCTTAATGTAATGGACAATAGCATCATCCATTTCATCACCACCTATGCGGATTGAACGGCTGGTAACTATTCCTCCTAGGGAAATAATTGCGACATCAGTTGTTCCACCGCCAATATCAACAATCATGTTTCCAGTGGGTTCATGAACAGGCAGACCTGCACCAATAGCAGCAGCCATAGGCTCCTCAATTAAATGGGCCTCCTTTGCTCCTGCCTGCAGTGTTGCTTCTTTTACTGCTCTTTCCTCGACTGAAGTAACGCCGGAGGGTACACAAACAACAACCCTGGGCTTAACGAGGAAACTTTTACCTTTAAGAGCCTTATTAATAAAATATTTTAACATAATATGAGTAACTTCAAAATCAGCAATTACCCCATCTTTAAGTGGGCGAATTGCAATAATATTTCCGGGAGTCCGACCTATCATCTTTTTGGCTTCTTCACCTACAGCCAAAACATTTCCTGTATCCCTTTGTATAGCAACAACTGAAGGCTCACTCAATACAATTCCTTTTCCCCTTACATATACCATACTATTCGCAGTTCCTAAGTCAATACCGATGTCCTTTGCAAAAAACATTTTGCTAATCCCCTTCCGTATGCCATTAATATCTTAGTCAATTCGTCAATTCGTCAATTCGTCGTTCGTCAATAGTCTATCGTCTATCGTCTATCGTCTATGGTCTATGGTCTATGGTCTATGGTCTATGGTCTATGGTCTATTCTAAATTAATTTTGTCGAGTAGACATATCTAAATCTCATCCAACGTAAGAGACTTATTATGCCCCTCACAGAACCGGACTTGAGGTTTTCCCTCATCCGGCTCTTCATCAATACTCACTTACACATTTCTATCAAGGATATAAATATTATGTTTGATTTCAGGTTTGGGGAGAGGAAATCGCTTCAGGTATTGCGTAAATTGTTCATAGTTCATGCTCTTTTTCTGACTGCGTCTATTTATCCACTTATATACCAGCTTACCGGTCTCCCGATAATAAGCCCTCAGGCTTGCATAATTTCCACTAATTCCGTAATATTCGTAGTGGCCTCTAAGTTTGGCCGCTAGTATCTTCCACCATTCCTTGATTTCAAACATATTTCTTACCGACTTTAACCAGGCATTCATTTCCTTAAGCTTCGTAT
>JUEF01000085.1 GCA_000802045.1 Peptococcaceae bacterium BICA1-8 | reverse complement strand
ATCTATCAGCTTCATGTAGTCTGTTGCCTTTCTACATGTGATATAGGTGTTAGGCTGGTGGCTAACCTTTGCCTAATCCGGACTCTCACCGGCAAGAACTGCCAAGCTTAGCTTGGCGCACCAATTCTCAATTCTCAATTAATTATATACTAATCCTCTAAATGATATATTATTATACTTTTCACACTCCTGTTGATCCAAATCCTCCCATACCTCTTTCAGTTTCAGTAATTTCTATAACTTCCTCCACTTTGACAGTAAGCACTGGTTTTATAACCATTTGCGCAATTTTCATCCCAGTTTCAACTTTGAATGCTTGTTTACCATGATTTATTAGAATTACCCCAATTTCTCCACGGTAACCTTCATCAATAGTTCCTGGAGTATTTAAAATTGTAATTTGATGTTTCAAGGCTAAACCACTCCGAGGTCTAATTTGTGCTTCCGTATTTGGAGGCAACTGTATTCTTATGCCAATTGGAATTAATCTGCTTTCTCCAGGATTAATAGTTACATCTACAACTGAAAATAGGTCTAATCCTGCGTCACCACCATGTGCATATTCTGGTAATTTCGCATTGCTATCTAGTAATTTTACTTTTAAATTTAATCCCATTATTACTTCCTCCTTCAAGATTCTACACTTTATGCTCAATGTATATAAAGCTATAATAAAAGTAAACACACCGCCTATTTTATATTATTGTAGCATCTTTTTTTTGTAAAATTACTGATTTAAGTTTTCTTTCTACTTCTTTTCTCAATTTTAATGTTTTTGCAAGTCTTTCCCCTGCTTTTGCTGCTTGCTCTAATATCTTTTCGTCTTTTAAAACTTCTGCTTTTTTAAATACTCCCAACGCTTTAACTGTATCAATTACCCTATATCCTAAGGCTTCTAGTGGTTTTGCCATACCTTCAGCTGTGTACCCCATATCCTCTTCTGAATATTGTTCACACACAGCAATTACTACTGCATATTTACCCCCAAGTGCCTCATGGATTCCCATCCAAACAGACCGATCATCTTCCGCGAACATTTCAAAGCAATAGCACCTATCAATGAAGGCTTTTACATCAGCTGTTACATTGTAAAAATATGTAGGTGATCCTAGAATAATTGCATCTGCCTCTACTAAAAGCGGGTATATTTTCTGCATATCATCATTAACAACGCATTTATAGGTATCTCTGCAACCTTCACAACCAGTACAATCTGCTATGGAATAATCACCAAGATAAATTACCTCAGTTTCCATTCCTTCCTCTTTAGCCTTTTCGACTGCTCTTTGGACGAGAAGTGACGTATTACCGTTTTTTCTTTTACTGCCCACAATACCTAGAATTTTAATAATACTACCTCCTTTTTAGTTACTCTTTCCTCAGTTTGATAGACTTTTGGCATGGTTTAGAGTTGCTTTCAAATAGCCGAATAAAAAGTTAAAATGTAAATAGTCTAATCCCTATTCTTTTTCCGCTTCTTACTTGCGGACAAGTTGTTTTTGGAAGCAACGCAAGCTTTTCTTGCCCATTCAAATAATTGATTCCGATCTTCCAATACATCTACGGGAACCTCATAATAGGGCATAATCATGGGTTTGTCCTCAAACGGTTTGAATGGTTCAGTTCCAGCTTTTTGATAGTCTGCTTTGTTGCTATCATCTACCTTAAAATAGAGAACATCATCAGCAATTATTCCAAAAATTAAACCATCATAATAAATCCCTGCACCACCAAACATCTTCTTTACTGTCACAAAGCCAAACTGACCCAGTTGGTCTACGATGTAATCTTTGAAGCCTTCACTGATTGCCATCCTTATTCCTCCATACAATATTATTTAATTAGATTTCTAAAAGGTAGTAATGAAAACCGTAACCACTTGTAAAACAAAGGATCAAATTGTCCAAAAACTTTTTATTTTAGTAATAATAATCTAGTTTTATATAAAGAATAACTTAGTAGTTTATTATATTAATAGTTAATAACAAGACAGTTATAATGATTAAATGGGAGTCTGACGAAATAAGGAGGTTTGGAATATGATTACACCATTTATCAATTTTTCGGGCCGTTGTAATGAAGCAATTGCCTTTTATGAAAAGGTATTCAACGGACAGGATAAGCGTATCATGCGTTTTATCGATGCTCCTCCAAATCCCGATTATCCCATCCCAGAGTATATGAAAGAATACGTCTTGCACGCTGAAATGACAATCTCTGATACGAAAATCAGCTTCAGCGATACACAGCAGGGGGTTGTTCCTGGCAACATGATTTCCCTTGCGGTCAATTTCCCTTCAGAGGATGAGGTAAAGGATACCTTTAATAAGTTAAAAGAAGATGGGGAGGTTTTGATGGAGCTTTCTCCACAGTTTTTCAGCCCTATGTATGGCTGGGTAAAGGATAAGTTTGGCATAGGGTGGCAAATTATCTGTCAATAAAAAACCCAATCGCCGCTGTGTGACCTGTTATAAATTTATGACTATATTTTAGCATAAACTAATGCTACCTCATTTCCTTTTTAAGAACTGCTTTCCGTTAAGAGTCTTTGGCTCAGGCTAGACTCTTGATACTTTCAGCTAAGGCTCCTAACAAACGATGAAACCCCTGAGGGTTTTGAGCAGGTACTCTATATTGCTTATTAATCTCAATCTGCACTGCGGGAATTCCCAGTTCCCGCGCCACATAATTAGCAACAGTGTTTGGCCCAGAAGCAGCAAAATAATCTAAGGAAATTTTGGATAACCCGAAGCCCTGAAAGTTTTGTTCGAGAGTTTCTAATATCTCCATCTTACCTAGAAGGTTCTTTTCCTTATTCGTACCAAGGTCCACATCAAATTCTCTCTCTCGAGCAGCACCATGGATATCAAGTACAAACTTTATTTTTTCTTTGCTACAAAAATCAATGATCTTCTCTTTATAAATACAAGGATTATCTACGTTAGGATCCCCTCCATAAAGCTTTGTCACTGCGATGGCATGACAACCAGTTAACCTGTTTAACAGGTAAGCGATAGAACCGGTGAATTGATCTGACATTTTTATCTTTTTTTGCCTATAATGCCTAACCGCATGGGGTGCAGATACTAATACAGGCACCTCCCCAATAGAAAACCAGAAGGGATCTTCTTGTTTAGGATTAACTCGTCTATCTGTTTTATAAAAGTGAATTTTTTCAACATTCACAGCCTCTTCATTAAGGCGTGCTCGACTTAACTCCTTCAAAATTCTTTCCTGCTTTTCCTCCATAATAGTTACCCCCGGCTTTTAGTAAGAAAATTTATAGCGCCTCTAATGCCTCTGTTTCTGTACTTTTAAAAAAAATTGTATTTCCCTGATTAGACTCATAAATCAAAGATTTTAAACTTTACTATTGTATTGTTCAAATTCGCCAACAATAGCCAGAGCCATTCCATAATTTATATATTTTTGCATTATTTGGCCAGCAATACCATTTTTTAAGTCAAAAAAATCTTCTGTCATGTTTTTCTTATTAATAATCATTTTATCGCAGTCATAATCATATCTTACCTTTACCATCAAATCTAAAGCGTCTTGTGCATTGTTAATAATGACATCTTCACTTGATATGACTGCTATATTTGCGTTATCTTTACTTATAGCTCTTATATTTATTTTTTTTACCTCCTTAAGTTATTGTTGCTTTAGAATTTTCCCAAAATGACCTAAGGCAGCCTTCATTATTGGCTTAAAACAGTCAACCCTAGCCACCCCATAATTATAATATATGGTAATATTAGGACCCATGCTAATCTGTTTTTACCGAATTTAACAGCTAATGCTGATCCAATAAAGAATATTGGGAGAGCATACATAATATATCTAAACCTCGGAGTAGAACCCAAATACCAGGATATTGGCATCGCAAAAATTGCTCCTAAAATTATTAGCCAAGTCCTATTGGTATATATTCCGATACTTACAAGAACGATAGCTATGATAATACCGGGCCAACCAATAAATAATATTGCTAATCCTGAAATCATTGCTGCCTTCCCCCTCTTGTCAATTTTTATCAAACTATCCTTTTTCCTCTTTTGAGACCTTTTTACGAGACAAAGACAAACCACCAAAGCCACTTATAACAGCAATATAGAAACCAAAGTCATACCACCAACCTGTATTTACAATTTCATAAACTCTTATATTCTCGTCAAATAATCCTATTATAAGTGAAATTGGCGTAATTTTCTAATATATAGTCATCTAAATCATGAGGTCTATGATATAGGAGCAATATCCTATCTATTTTCAGTTTAACATAGAAGAAAATTTAGTAGCAGGCACCTTCTCGTCTTATACACGTTAAAATGTTAAGTTTAGTTGACAAATCTCCATCTTTGCTTGGTAGAAAACAATTTTTATTTCAAATATACTGTATCTACAGGTTAGCTTGAAATAAAAAAAAGGCTGGTGATTATTTATGTCATTAGGTGAAAAATTATTAGATTTGCGTAAAAAGGCAGGTTTATCCCAGGAAGATGTTGCTGATAAATTAGGCGTATCTCGGCAAACAGTAAGCAAATGGGAAACCGACCAAACTGTTCCAGAGTTAATTAAAGCAAAATTGCTAAGTCAATTGTATAACATAAGTTATGACTATCTTATTAGCGGAAGTCCTCTTGGTGGTGATATTACAAGCATTGAAATGATAGTTGATGAAATTGACTGGACCAGTGCGTGGAGTAAAAAATACCCGATTTTAGCTACCTATCAAGGTATGCAAGGAATAAATGCCTATAGTGAGAAGATATCTAAGTTATATAACGATTGCAAAAATGAGTTTAATTTTAATGATTTGGACACTGCTTTAGTTTTGAAAGATATTCTTTATCAAAAATACAAAACGGCAAAAACCAAGTAAAATAAGCATAACCTTTAGTTATGTCACTTTTTTAGTTGAAATATGCAGCAAGGGCGGAACTATTCCGCCCTTGTTTTGTGCCGTTAAATATAGATGTTGGGCAATCTATCTGTCTATGCCTTAGCTTGTTTTATTTTAATAATTTCCTAATTATTAAATATTCTTCTTAAAATTTCTACTTCCTTCCACAAAATTCTCTTATAATTCGACAATAATAAGGCACCGAAAGATCTTTTGACAATATTAGGTTTTAGTAAAACAAAGAGCCTAAGTCTACTTTTTATAGTAAACTTAGGTTCTTGTATATGACTATTTTTTTCAATACATAACGATTGCAATATCAGTTTAAAAGTGCCGTCATGGTCGATAACATTTAGGACGAAAAAACTATCTCTATATATTACTTAACTGTTTGGGTTGCTATATCTCGGTTAATTCTAGGTTGTATAAAGCTAAATATATTTATTCCCTTAAATTTTAAATATCCGGATAATCCTAAAAGTTCCGTATGTTTAGCGAAATTCATAACTGCCACATTTGTCCAGATATAACCGAAGTTGTTGAATGAGCCACCGGCTATGAACTGTGTATTCATGAACAAGGCAACTAAAGCAGCCCAGAATACCCCAAATCCTAGAATCATTGCCAAACCTACTCCAATCTCAAAAACAACGACCAAAGCATCAGTAACTCCTGGCATACCCAAAAAGATATTTTGGGAAATCGAAGCAAATATTTTGTTAATCATAAGGGGATCAAATCGAGCAACCTCAGGACCTGCAATATTAGTAATCATAGCCGTAATCTTTCCAGCTGAGTTAAGTTTTCCATCACTTAACCACGCTAATTTGCCCCATCCGGACTTAAGCCATGCCAATCCATAGACCACTCTTGCTACAGTGAAAATGAGGACTAATGTGGCTACTTTCCAATCTTTCAATTGATCCTTTACTTCATTGACATAAGAATTCATTCACAAAACCTCCTAGAAAGATATAATTATATGCATTGTAGAATAATGCAACTTTCATGCCAAGTCTAAAAATCCTTATTTTCTAGGGTTTGGAGTACAATGTGTTAACTGCGTTTTGCAGATATAGTTAACAGTACCCTGCTACTGTTGGATTAATGCACTACTTAAAATAAAAGCTTTGTAATTTTAAAATACAGTAAAACTATGGGGTTACTTGACTAAAGTATTGATTCCAGTATTATAAGAAGTAAGCAATGAATATTAAACAACAATTATCATTATAAAAAATGGAAATATATAAGGCAGTACAGTGTTAACCATAACTGTTAACTCAGCAACCTAAGTTAACAGGAAGAGAGGAGTGTCTTGAATGAAGTCTGAGCTACTAAAAAAATTCCCTAAATTTCTTAGATTAGATTCTCAATATAATATAGAGTATGTTCGGGGAATCGAAGACAGCATGCAGAGAGTTATCCAGAATAGTCTTCATGATAAGAAGCTGACATCAGATAAAAGCTTAGCAGTTGACGAAGGAACCCTGGAACTTCATCAGGTTCCCGGTAGTTCAAAGCATTTGGTTATTCTTAATGAAAGTATTGACCAACTATTCCACTTTGAGATTTTGGCTAATTATGCCACGGCACCCCAGGCTATTATTGATACTATAGTTGACTGGGTGAGGCAATCCGTTCAGTTCGAACGTTTTGACCTTGTTAGAATCAATCGACCGTTACGACGGTTTAACTTTGAATACTCTATCGGCGTAGATATAGAGGGCGTCATAAGAACGACATATAAAGAGGTTGCAGACTCAGCCTTAGCCTGGTTACTTAATAATGAAAAACCGTATCTTGTTGAGAACTTCACCCCCGAAACCTACCGATTTAGTGAAGATCCCTCCCTTTATCAGACAGGATTCCGTTCTGTACTCCGTGTACCAATAATCTCCAATCATGGATTAATCGGGGCAATCCTACTTGCTAGTATGGATGCTGATAGTTACCAGCCAGAAGATGCAATTCTTATCCAGAAACTCGCTCAATCAACTGCTCAAGCGTTTTTCCTTGCAGGGATACAGCAGGAACAGGAGTACAATACTTTAGCTACCTCAACTTTACTGCAGACTATTACAAGTATGGATCAGCTCGGGGAAAGTACTGAATTTTTAAATTCTTATTGCCAGACACTATCCAGATTGGCTAAAACGGACAGGGTTAATCTTTTTCTTATTAACGAGCAAGAGGGAAAGTACTGTTGTATTGCTGAAGCAGGGGAAAAACTTGCGATTTTGCGGGAATGGCTCCCGATAGGAAATCTACCTTTCACGGAAGTGCTCAGGTCTAAAAGTATTATGGCTTATAATCTTGCCGACACCCGATATGGACCCACGGTTCAACTGCTCGGCCAAGGGCTTACGGCAGTTCTCTATGCACCCATCACCGATGCAAAAGGAAGTATCATAGCATGCCTAGGAACAGCGACATTTGATGAAAGTGCCATGTCTAAGGGGACAGCGGGAATGTTCAAAGTTGCATCCGAACAATTAGGGTTCATTATGACTGACAGTTCCCTTAATATAGGTAATGATAAGAAAAACCGCCCTGATACAGCAAAAAAGCTGCTGGTAGCAGCAAAACCTCCGGGATTTGAAGAGATTATCGGGTCGACGAAAGCCATCCAGGATACCATAGAGAAAGCTGCTGCAGTGGCGCAGTATGAATTTCCAATTCTTCTTTTAGGAGAAACAGGAACGGGTAAAGAACTTTTTGCCAAAGCTATACATCGTTCAAGTCCAGTATCCAAGGGCCCGTTCATTGTAGTCAACTCTGCTGCCATTCCGCACAACTTACTTGAATCTGAGTTATTTGGTTATAAAGAGGGTGCTTTTACTGGAGGATTAAAAGGTGGAAAAAGAGGAAAAATCCTCCTAGCTAGTGGGGGTACTCTTTTCCTCGATGAGATTGGGGAATTATCCCTCGATCTACAGGCTAAGCTCCTGCGGGTAATTCAGGAGAAAGAAGTTGAACCGTTAGGTTCGGAAAAACCTGTCTCTATCGAAGTAAGAATAATCTCGGCCACTCACAGGAACCTGAAGGAAATGGTTAAGAACCAGCAGTTCAGGGAGGACTTGTATTACCGGTTAAACAGCATCGAAATAAAAATTCCTCCTCTCAGGGATCGGGGGGAAGACATTGTCGAGCTTGCGGAAAGTATGCTTGAAGAGCTGGCCAGACGGAGTGGAAAACGTATGAAGCGCTTATCCGATGAAACTAGGCAGGCTCTCCTCGATTACGATTATCCGGGAAATATCCGTGAGCTTCAGAACATTATCAATTGGGCATTTGTCTTTGCCGATGATGAGGTGATAAAAATTGAGGATCTGGCACCTGTGGTACAGAAAGATGCCAAAGATAATCCGGAAATGTCCGAAAAAGAGGACCTCACCAGACTTTTAAGAGAGTTTAACGGAAACAAAACAGCTCTAGCCAAATACTTGAAGATTACAAGGACAGGTTTGTGGAAAAAGCTTAAGCGGCTGGGATTGCAGTGAGAGTTTTGTCACAACTACCATTGCGACTTTTACCATAACTTTTCCATACATGGAAGCAAAAGATTTCGGCGTATTCCTGCTTTTTATTATAAATAAAAGCAATTGCACCCAAAATTATTACAGGGGACAAAGCAATCCAGATAAAACTCTTTTTATGAAAATATGCCTTGTCGCTTCCGGTACTAGCAAATGGAAATCTAAAGTTATCAAATTATATAATTAATACATCAACAAGTGTTTTAAAAATCTATCCTTATCATTTAGGAAATCCTTCGTTATTTTATAGTGTTCTGTCTCTTCAAATTGTACTTTTTTAATTGGGTTTTCATCAAAGTTATAAATTTTCGCACCAGGATAGGCCATTAATATTGGTGAATGGGTAGCAATTATAAATTGAGCTATCCCTTTTCTTTCCAACTCCCATATAATTCTCATAAATGCTAATTGTCTTTGCGGTGAAAGGGCAGCTTCTGGTTCATCAAGAAAATAAATTCCTTTATGGCTAAATCTATTTAGAAAAAGAGACATAAATGCTTCACCATGAGATTGCTCATGTAATGATTTACCTCCATAGGCTCCATATACTTCCTGTTTAATATTAAATGGGTCATCAGCTAATTTATCTATATAATTTGCAAAACTATAAAATGTCTCAGATCTTAGAAAGAAGCCACTTTTAACCTTTGGCATCCAAGATAATTTTATAATAGAATCTAAGGAATTTTTATCTTCATAACCACTTAAAAGGTTGGACTTACCCCCACCAACTATTCCGAAGCCACAATTAATAGCAATAGCCTCTAGTAACGTAGATTTACCTGAACCATTTTCACCTATAAAAAATGTAACATTACTATCCAGTTTGATGGATTGTATCCCTTTTATAGCGGAGATGTTAAATGGATATACATTTTTATCCTCTACTGAATCCCATTTGAAATTTATGTTCTTTAGAAAAGGCAAATTATTACCTCCCATTTTGTGATGTCACCTAAAGTTCCAGCCATTCCCAACGCTCACCGGACAAGAATACTTATCAAGAGATATTATCAATTTTCCAATCATATCTTTCTATCCAATACCGTTTTCCGCTATAAGATATTGAAAAAGGTTTCCCATCTACCTCCAATTCAATTGTTGCATAGATATTTCTACCCTTCCACTTTACTGTATTTGCAATATCGCTTGGTTTTGATAGCAGAATCAATTTTGTTTCTTTATCTAGTCCTTGTTCTTGGATAAAAAGATTGATCAAATCTTCTGAATGAATATCTGCAACCCATCTCTTATATCCCCCAGCACAGACTGAAGCATCAAAACTTACCGGTGCAAAATGCAAATACATTACTCCTATTCCAATAAATAAAGTAATCCCTATTAATATTTTTTCCCCTCGCTCCATTTACCTTTTCTCAACCCTTCTAATTATTTTTCATATCTAGACCCATGCAAAATATGTATCAACCCGCCGCAAGACGCGGCAACATGGACGGGAGTCCCTTATACGTCTCCCTCGAACTGATTTGATGCATAAGTTATGCGTCTTCAATTTTTATAAGGCCACCTTTTGAATCAAATCTCCATCGCTTTTGCTAACGCAACGAGCCTGTTTATTGTTTTCCAGTTACGCACAGTCGCTGGTACATCCAACTTCTGAAGATTATTAGCAAGCTTTGAATTCCGAATACTATGGCGGAATAAAGGAAAACCTCGTAACAGTGCTATATAAATAGTCATAAATGTAAGCTCTCCTTTGTGAAGACTAATTCGTAATATATGGTTGCGGATTCTTGAACTACTCACAAAACCTAACTGCAAAACTAAAAAATTGTCCATTAATAACTACAAATCATGGTCATGCTTGATATTCAAAGTTCTAATTTCTTGGATTAACCATAGAGAAAATATAATTTGTAATATAATCATCACTATAGAAACAACAACCGCATTAAACATAATTCCAATAATAAGTATAGTAAAAGATATAAGCACAGACATTACTGAATATGCCTTTGATTTATATAACCATCCAAAAGGCAATAAATGTGCTCCAAAGATAATCGCCAAGACCATTACCATCTTATCTGGGACTGTTGGATATATCCACATAGCAATTAATATATATAAAAATTGATTACAGGAAAACAAAAGCCCTAATTTATTTAAAGGGTTATCACTAGCTGAGAACTCTGCTTTTATTAACTTTGAAATTACATATGCAAGTGGTAAAAGAGGTGTTGTAAAACAGAATGTCAGCAAATTTTTTGTTAGAATACTTTCTATGGGTAGTAACCATACAGCCAGCACTGCACACCAAATCATAACAGATGCAAGAATAAAATGTAGCCCTTTCTTACCCCTTTTTCCAATATCAACTCTTAATCCATCTAAATCCATCTTTTTCCCCCATTTCCAAAATCAACAAATTTTACCATTTTTACAAAAATAATTAAGACTTCCCCCCTGCAGCTTTATATTTAAAATCACTAGCTTTAGTTTTTATCTTTTGATCTATTTGCAGTTTTATTTAACAACTCTAAGTTTTTCATCTAGCTTATTGAATTGTCCCTTGTCCCTTGTCCCTTGTCCCTTTGATCATAACCCCATTTAAGTATTTTTCGCGTTTTTAAATCTAAATCTATAAAATATCTAGTATTCTTGTCTTCTATTTTTCTCATTGATAAATACCTCCTTATTTTAATCAATCCTGGCACAACCTGAAACTCTTTGCCGGGGATTTACTAGCCTAATTAAAAATTGATAGTAGAGTCCCCATGATTGCAGCAGTAGTATTCATAGCCCAATGGGCAATAATAAACGGCAGTAATCTTTTGGTGCGAAGGAAAATTAAAGGCATAGCTATGGTAAGAGGGAAAAATGACACCATTCTAAATATTATATATTTCCAGTCAAACATAAGAGGCAGAGCAGCATGCTGAAGCATCCAGCCAAAACTAACAAGCATAATAGCTAACCATTTATTACTAAATAAACTTTCAAAACGGGTAAGAGAATAACCCTGGTATGTAATTTGCTCAGAAAATCCCCATAAAATAGGAAATAATGTGACACTGTAAATTGCACCCCA